>CAYIJQ010000045.1:0-4676 GCA_964363795.1 uncultured Candidatus Saccharibacteria bacterium | reverse complement strand
TAGACCTTCCATTTGCCCCGAAGCACGCCATCATCTATCGCGATGAGCCGAACCGTCCACAACCGAAAATCGATCGTAATGCCGACAAAGCAATGGCCGTTACCGTCGGTCGCTTGCGCCCCGACAACGTGTTTGATTTCAAATTCGTGGCGCTTTCGCATAATACCGTGCGCGGCGCCGCTGGCGGAGGAATACTTACTGCGGAGTTGGCTCTGAAAAAAGGATATTTGCAGGCCTGAGCTATAATGACCTCGCCATGGTCGCCCCATCAAGCAACATTCCGACCAACTTCGTAGCGTTCGGTGCAACAGGGGACCTCATGAAAAAGAAGGTCATTCCTTCCCTCTACTATTTACACACACGAGGGCAATTACCGAAGCGGTTCCGCGTCATCGGATTCTCACGGCGCGACTGGAGCGATGAGAAGTTCCGAGAGTACATCCGAGAAGTCATAGAGGAGCACACGAGGGTTTCTATTCCCGACGAGGATATCCAGACTTTCCTTAGGTTCTTCCATTTTCAGAAAGGTACCTTCGAAGATGCCGAAAGCTACCGCTCTCTTAAGAAATTTTTCGATACTGCGGACAAAAAATGGGGTGTATGTTCGAGCAAGCTCTACTATCTCGCGGTCGCTCCGGAGTATTACGAAGGCATACTGAAACACCTCTCCGATTCCGGGTTGACCGAGCCTTGTGATTCAGAAGAAGGTTGGACGCGCGTCATCGTCGAGAAACCATTCGGCATTGATCTTGAGACAGCCAAAGAGATAGACGAGTTGCTCGGAAAACTTTTTAAAGAAGAACAGATATATCGAATAGACCACTATCTCGCGAAAGAGATGCTCCAAAATATTCTTACGTTCCGTTTCGCGAACAACCTTTTCGAGATGCAGTGGGGGAATGAACTTATAGAGCGCATTCACATCAAACTTCTTGAGCGCATTGGTGTAGAGAAGCGCGGGCCGTTCTATGACGGTGTCGGCGCCTTCCGTGATGTGGGTCAAAATCATCTTTTGCAAATGCTTGCGCTCGTGACGATGGAGCACCCGGAGAGCTTTAACGCCGGTACTGTCCAGAAAAAACGCGCGGAGATATTGAAGAAACTCACTGTTCTTTCCGCGAAAGAAATGAAGCCCCAGACATTCCGCGCGCAATATAAAGGGTATCGCGACATCGAGGGCGTCAGACCAGATTCCGACACGGAAACGTACTTCAAAATACGCGCATCGCTCACGCACCAAAAATGGAAAGGAGTACCCATCATCATGGAGGGAGGGAAGCGTCTCGGCGAACCGCTGAAAGAAATTGTCATCACATTCAAACATCCGATGCCGTGCCTCTGTCCGCCGGGGACTCACCACAAGAACGAAGTCATCATCCGGATGGAGCCGCGAGAAGAGATACTCATCGAATTTTGGACCAAGAAACCGGGGTTTTCGTTCGAGACGGAACAGCGCATGTTTCACTACATGCTTCGCGACCATGTCGAGCATGTGCCGTATGTCGAAGAATATGCGAAATTACTGCTTGACTGCGTGCGTGGCGATCAGACCCTTTTCATTTCGACGGATGAGATACGTGCTATGTGGCGCTTTACCGACCCCATTCTCGAAGCATGGCAAAAAAATGCCGTTCCCCTTATGATATACGAACCTGATACGAGGGAAGCGGCAGAAACCTCCACATATGTCGAAAACTGAACATCACGACGCTCTGAAAAAAGAAATAGGGCTGGTAGGCTTCGGAAAAATGGGCGGCAATATGGCCTTACATCTTCTGGAACGCAGTTGGTCGGTACATGGTTTCGCGAGAAAGCCTGACGTGAGACGGAAGTTCGCGCATGCAGGCGCTCATATGCACGATTCGCTCGAGTCGCTCGTACAATGTTTACCAACGCCGCGTGTTGCCATTGTCATGGTGACTGCGGGAAAATCGACGGATGAAATACTGTTCGGTAAAAGCGGCATCGCGAGAAAACTCTCGAAGGGGGATATCGTCATCGACAGCGGCAACTCGTTCTACAAAGATTCCATACAAAGAGCAAAACTCTTTCAAAAATACGGAGTCGCCTATATTGATGTCGGGTTTTCTGGCGGTCCTGCGGGAGCACGGAGCGGCGGATGCCTCATGATAGGCGGTGACAGAGCTACCTTTAAGAAGCTCGAGCCGTTATTCAAAGATCTCGCGAAGCCGGGCGGCTATCAATTTTTCGAAGGAGTCGGAGCAGGGCATTTTGCGAAAATGGTGCACAACGGTATCGAATACGGCATGATGCAGGCAATCGCCGAGGGTTTCGCGATACTCAAGAAGTCGAAATATAAGTTCGACCTCACGCGCGTTGCTGATATTTACAACACTGGGAGTGTCATCGAATCGCGTCTTGTGGAATGGCTTAAGAATGCATTCAAGATGCACGGAGAAGACCTCGCAGATATTTCAGGCGCGGTAGGGCACACCGGTGAAGGAGAATGGACCGCGAAGACTGGGAAGGAGCTCGGCGTCGCTCCGAAAATCATAGAAGAATCTTTCAAATTTCGCGTGCAATCGGCAAAAAACCCCTCATTTACAGGTAAAGTCGTCTCTGCACTGCGAGGGCAGTTTGGCGGACATAGTGTGGGGAAGTAGCGAAATTATTACGGCGAATACCTTCTCGGAGTCGCTATCTGGCGTTGCTACGCCAGCGCTGCCTCTCGCGCCGACGCGCTGCGAGACACTCCTCAAAGGCACTCGCCGCAATGAATTTCACGTGGGGGAGGAGGTTGAAAAAGAAGAGGCGCCGTACCCGGAGGTCGTGCGCCCGTGTTGCTTCTTGCTGGCAGGTTCATTTTCCGGCCTTATCTTTCTTCATTGTGTCGAGGACGGCTGGCATAGCCGGCAGTCCATGTCTTCTCTCAAGCTCGTCAAATCCACGGCGGACGAGTTCCGAGAATGAAGCGGCACCGGCCACCTGTAGGAGGCGATTGATTCTCGCCTCGTTATAGACGTCGGGGATCGTAATCGCTTTCCTGCGAAAGCGGCTTCCCGGTTTTTTCTTCGGCATTTCCGTGCTCCCGTGTTGGTTGCGCTGGAACGAGCAATACCACGAATCCACCTATCCCGCAAGCGAAGTCCTAGCCGAAATCTCGTGGCAAGGTAGAATACCCGGATGCTGACAGAGCCCATACGGGAGCTCATAGCGAAAGTTGAAACGGCGGAGAATGCTAAGGAATCAAGCTTCCCCGGCGATCAAATCCTTGAGGTAAATAAGATAATTGCAAAGGCCGCGACATTCTATGAGAAGGTGCGCTACCTCATTGATTATCGAGAAGAGCACACCATTCGCCGCGCCGCGATAGAGCGCATTCTGAAGAGACGGGTCTTTATAGAACAGAGCCCGCATGCGGGTATGACTCTTTTACAGGAGCTCGCTGATGGGCAGTATTTGGAGAAAGAGAAAGCGACGGAGGAATTAGCGGGGGATATCGACAGAATAGTCTGGAAATTTCTCAATGTCATCGAAGCGGCAAAGGTAAATGGTGCGATTGCCCGGCGCCTAGTCAGCTTCGCTGCAACGGAGATCGATTCAAGGCTCTCTCCACTCCAGTACGCTGTCGACGAGAGCACCGTCGAGGCCTTCTACAAGACGATGAAAGGGCATGCTCATGTCCACGGCGTCTCGGAAGAAGAAGTCAATATTCAGCTCTACTGCGCCATCTGGCGCTCGCTTCTTTCTGCGGATAATGAGCGGCTTTCGTACGCGCTCTGGCTTCTCTATGTACCGGAGTGGCGCGGGCCTGAGCTCGATTTCCGACTGATCGCAGGAAAGCTCGCAGGGGTCGCTTCACGCATCCATTCAGCCGTCGGCAATTCTCTCCAATGGCAGATCGCGCAGAAGATAAAGAACGAAAGTATTTACTTCCATATCATCCGCGACGTCGTCCAGCATCACGGAGCTTCTGCGGAGCATGTCCTCAATTCTCCGGCAGAACTCGACGACCACACGCGAGAGTTCCTTGGGAAGAAGTACGAAAGGGAGAATGAACGCATTAAATCGAGCGGTATACGCGCGGTCGTCTACCTATTTTTGACGAAGATGGCTGTAGCAATTGCCGTCGAAGTGCCGTACGAATTCTTCTTTTTGGGCGCTATTCACTACATGCCGCTTTCCATTAATATATTGTTCCACCCATTCCTCCTTTTTGCACTTACTCGAAGAGTGGGTGCGCTCGATGAATCCAATACCGAAGCTGTCATTTCAGGCGTTCACGGCATTCTCTATGAAGGCAGAGTACGCACAATACGCGTACGGAATACCTATACGCGCCTCACGTTCGCGTTCGCAACACTGTACCTGGCGCTGGTGCTTTTCGTATTCGGTGCCCTAATAGGTGTCTTGGAACTCCTCAATTTCAATCCTATCTCGATCGCACTGTTCCTCTTCTTCTTGGCGCTTGTGTCCTACTTCGCATTCCGCATACGCTATCAGGCACGCAGGTGGAAGATCGTTCAGGACCAAGGAGCTCTCGTTTTGGTCGCAAGCGTCTTGGCTATTCCTGTCGTACGCACAGGCCGGTGGCTTTCGCAGACATTTTCTTCCATCAACATATTCGTTCTCATCATGGACTTCATTATTGAAACGCCGTTCAAGCGCCTCCTCAATTTCTCGAATCAATTCATGGTGTATTTGAGGGAGAAGGC
>CAYIJQ010000044.1:0-4692 GCA_964363795.1 uncultured Candidatus Saccharibacteria bacterium | reverse complement strand
ATAAGAGGCAATCACCTTCGAGTAATTCTTGAAAATGTCTCCAAATAGTTCTGTAGTGATAACGGAAGGGAAATTTTTCTTTCCGGAATAATCCAGATAGCTGCTCCACCGATAGTGATCAAGATGCCGCAATGCTATCTTTTTGTTTGCGATCTCTCGTCCTCGCCACGATTCCGCTCCACGGAGAAAGTCGAGAGGATTTAGATGAATATAGTGGAGAATGTGGAGAAAATGCGCGTCGGAATTAATATGGATTTTTTTTGTACGGCCTTGAAAAAGCGTGCCCACGCGCTTGTAGCGCTCGTTAAAATATTTAGCATACCCGACATTTAATTTCCGAATGAACTGTGTAAGCCCGCTATCTTCCCGCTCAGATAATAGAAGGTGATAATGATTATCCATGAGGCACCATCCGTGCACATCTATGATTTGCTGTCGCCTTTCTCGCTTGTCGATATCGGGACTTCGTAAGTCCCGATATCGAATAAACTCTGGGGCTGGCGCGGTATCATTGAATTCATATAGGTCGTGGATGAAACGCCTCCGATCATTATCGTCAAGAAATAATTTTCTTTTATCAACGCCGCGATTTAGTACGTGATAGAGTTCCATGTAATCAGTGTATCAAATATCGGGACTTCGTAAGTCCCGATATACACAGTGGTAGGAGCTACTAGAAAGACGTAGGAACGGGTACACTAAACACAATGACAATGACAGAAAAAAAAGTACGGGTAGCTATCAATGGTTTTGGTAGGATCGGACGAGCATTCTCCCGCGCGGCGTTCGGGAACGCGAACATCGAGATTGTTGCGGTGAATGACCTCACGAGCCCGGAAAATCTCGCGTACCTTTTGAAGTACGACACAGTCTATGGCCGCGCGCCATTTTCCGTGGAAGCGAAAGGGAACACACTCGTCATTGATGGTAAAAGCGTCCCGGTTCTTTCCGAACGGGAACCTTCAAAACTGCCGTGGAAAGACATGAAGGTGGATGTCGTTGTTGAATCGACCGGCAAATTCACATCTGCTGAAAAAGCACAGGCGCATATTGACGCAGGAGCGAAACGCGTCGTTATCACGGCACCTGCAAAAGGAGAGGGAGTGGAGACTATCCTTCTCGGCGCGAATGAAGAAAAGTTCGGAAGCGCTGGTGCCATCACCTCGAACGCCTCTTGCACGACGAATGCTTGTTCACCTATCATCGGTATTTTGGACGAGGCACTCGGTATTGAGCGAGCCATTTTGAATACGACGCATGCATACACAGTATCGCAAGCAATCGTAGATAGTCCTGCTCAAGATGATTTCCGCCGTGGACGCGCGGGCGCTGCGAATCTCGGCCCATCTTCGACAGGCGCTGCGAAAGCAACGACACTCGCATACCCGAGCCTCAAGGGGAAATTCGACGGCATCGCAGTGCGCGTGCCTATCGCCGCGGGCTCTATCGTTGACATAACGTTCGTTCCAAAGAAAGCGACGACCGTCGAGGAAGTAAATGGCGCATTAAAAAAAGCGGCTTCGAGCCCGCGTTGGAAAAAAGTATTCGCCGTCACCGAAGAGCCGCTGGTTTCCTCCGACATTCTCGGCCTTCCCTATGGTGCCATTGCAGACCTTCAGATGACGCGTGTTGTGGATGGTACGCTTGTGAAAGTGCTCGCCTGGTATGACAACGAAATGGGATACGCGTATACGCTTGTCGAGCACGTGCTTGAGGTAGGGAAGCATATCTAGCATGAAAGTGTATCTCGCTTCCGATCATGGGGGATTTGAAATAAAGAACCAATTGCTTGCGTTCGTAAAAGACGAGCTGGGACACGATGTCGAGGACTGTGGAGCGTTCACCTACGATGCAGCCGACGACTATCCAAAAATAATCGCTGATGCTGCGCGCAAACTTTCCGCAAACTCACTTGCAGGTAAGGAAAGTCGCGCAATTATTGCGGGGGCATCAGGTCAGGGAGAAGCGATGGTCGCAAACCGTTTTAAAGGTGTACGCTGTGCTGTGTACTATGGTAAGGCACTTCGTGAACAGACTGACATGAGCGGCAAGAAGCTCGACATGCTCGCGTCAAGCCGTGATCACAACAACGCGAATGCTTTAAGTCTTGGGCTACGTTTTCTCTCGCTTGAAGAAGCCAAGGATGCAGTGCGTGCGTGGCTATCGCTGCCGTTTTCAGGAGACGAACGTCATGCGCGGCGTATCAAACAGATCGATGAAGTCAATTAACATCATTCCGACCATCGTCCCTGATTCGCTTACTGCGGTCGAAGAGGTAAGTGAGAAATATGCACATTTCGCTCCATACTTTCAGATAGATGTTGCGGATGGGAAGTTTGCGCCAAACACGACATGGATGCCATCCGAAGGAGATAGACTTCCGGGCGAATTTTCGTATGAGGCACATCTCATGGTCTCGGATCCTCATTCGGTAGGTCTCTCTTTTGCAAAGGCAGGGGCTCACACGATAATTGGTCATATTGAGGCACTTGGGAGCATTGAGAATGCCGCACGAGCGATTGAAACTTGGAAAGCGGCGGGTGCGCGATCCGCAGGCGCCGCAGTGCTTCTCCAGACTCCTTTAGAAGATGTAGAGCCATATCTTTCTCTTGTCGATTTCGTGCAGTTCATGACCATCGCACGCATCGGAGTGCAAGGCATTCCATTTGAAGAGAGTAGCATTGCGCGTGTTGCCGAATTCAGAAAGAGGCATGCAGATACAGTGATTGCGGTAGACGGCGGAGTGTCGGAAGCGAACATTGCAGGGCTTGCACGTGCAGGCGCCACGCGCTTCGGGGTCGGCTCGGCTATTGCGAAGAATCAAAATCCCGAAGTTGCATATAACTCACTTAAAATCGCCGCGGAAAGTGCGATACAATAGAAATAATGGAGGCACTTACCGACGTTCAAATAAAAGAGCTCGAGACGAAGGCCAAGGCAATTCGCGAAACAATTCTGACGATGCTCGTGGAAGCAAAGAGCGGCCACACGGCGGGCCCTTTAGGCATGGCCGATGTATTTGCAACACTGTATTTCCACGTCTTGAAACACGACCCTAAGAATCCGGAGTGGGCGGACCGTGACCGGTTGATATTAAGTAATGGGCACATCGTTCCAGTGCTATACGCGACAATGGCACACGCGGGATATTTTCCAGTTGAAGAATGTCTCACATTGCGCAAATTCGGCTCTCGTCTTCAAGGACATCCCGAGCGCGAACGACTGCCCGGACTTGAAACGACTTCGGGCCCTCTTGGGAGTGGTCTCTCACAAGCCGCAGGCATTGCGTATGCCGCGCGGATGGACAGCAAGAAGTTTCGCGTGTATTGCGCAACGTCCGATGGTGAACACGATTGTGGCAACACGTGGGAGGCGGTCATGTTCGCGGGTGCGAACAAACTTTCCAATCTGACGGGTATCATCGACCGCAATAACATTCAAATAGACGGTTATACCGAATCCATCATGCCGCTCGAACCTCTGCGCGATAAATATGAAGCGTTCGGATGGCATGTTCTTGAGGTGGATGGGCATAATGTCGCGCAAATCGCTGCGGCCTGCTTTGAGGCGGAAGCTATTTATGAAAAGCCCGTCGTTATTCTCGCGCACACCATTCCAGGCAAGGGGGTGCGTTCTATTGAGCGCGATTATCGTTGGCATGGGAAGCCGCCGAGCAAAGAAGAGGCCGCCGTCTTTTTGAACGAACTACGAACACTCGAAGGCAAAGTTATCAGCGAACATCAATAACCATAACCATGCAGGCGGTTCAGATACATAACGGATTCTTTCTCGTACTCGCACGTGGTGAGGAGCTCATTGAAACACTCACGCGATTTTGCGAAGAGAACGAGGTGCATTGGGGACAATTCCAAGCCATCGGTGTCATTGAAGATGTTCAGATAGGCTACTATGATCTTAGAACCCGGCAGTATGTGTTCCGCGAAGAGGAGGGGCCGTTTGAGGTGGCGAGTATGGATGGGAATATCGCCGAGATAGAAGAGCACCCGCTTATACACGTGCATGCCGTTCTTTCGCACTGCGACGAGACCCTGACCACGATAGGAGGACACATAAAGTCCGCTCGCGTTGCGCTTACCCTGGAACTCTGTCTATGGCTTGTCAGTCAACCGCTTTTGCGGACGTACGACGACGAAACGGGTCTTAATCTCATCAACCTCCAACCATGATACGCGACGAGATGCATCTGCGAACGGGACTCTTTGAAGCGAAGGAGCAAGCGCCGACGCGTGACGGATTCGGCGCGGGTCTCGTCGAGGCGGCTGACGCCGACCCACGCGTTATCGCTTTATGCGCTGACCTTACCGAATCTACGCGCATGGAGGCGTTCGCAAAAAAGTATCCTAGTCGTTACATCGAAGTGGGCGTAGCAGAACAAAATCTCGCAGCACTCGCTTCCGGTTTTGCGAATTATGGGAAAATTCCTTTCATCGCTTCGTACGCGACGTTTTCTCCAGGTCGCAACAACGAACAGATACGAACGACCATTTCAATAAACAACGTTCCCGTAAAGATAGTCGGTTCACACGCGGGGGTTTCAGTGGGGCCCGACGGCGCGACACATCAGGCGCTTGAAGACATGGCGCTCATGCGTGTGCAGCCGCGCATGACCGTTATCTCACCGTGCGATGCAGAGGAAGCACGCAAAGCAACAATTGCCGCGGCAAAGACCTC
>CAYIJQ010000043.1:0-4697 GCA_964363795.1 uncultured Candidatus Saccharibacteria bacterium | reverse complement strand
GTGAGGCGCACACGAGCTATCTTTCGGATAGCCGAGTTCGGCTTGCGGGGCGTTTTTGTCGTCACACGCGTGCAAACGCCGCGCTTAAACGGCGCGGGGTAGAACGAGGGACGATTCTTAAGCGTGTTGAAGCCGCGCGTGAGTGCCACGGTCTTCGTTCGCCATGTTTTCTTTTGTCGCCCTCTGCGTACGAGCTGATTTATCGTCGACATATTTTATCCTGAGTCCATCGAAGGACAATTGAAATGCGCGCAGTGCGCGCAGGCACAATCTACTATATAAGGAGGCGGGGCGCAATACTCACGCACCCACAATCGCGCGCGTAATACTCCAAATAAGATCGCTGAAAGTGCCGCCTGCAAGAACGATTAAGAGAACGACTGCACCGAACCCGAGGAGCGGGTTCCATTCCATATAACTGCGCAGACGGTCATACAAAACGGCGAGACCTCGGGGCAAAATCGATGTTAATACTTTCGAGCCATCGAGGGGCGGAATGGGAATGAGATTGAAGAAGAAGAGCATGACGTTGACGAGAACGATAGTAAAGACGATATCGCTCATACCTCCAAGGACCCCGAGGCGGGTGAAGAGCCCGCCAATAAGCGCCATTGCGAGATTCGACGCAGGCCCCGCGCCCGCAACGATTGCTTCGGAAAATCTTCCTGGCCGTAAATTGTATGGATTGTATGGGACGGGTTTTGCCCATGCGAAAAAGATAGGTGCGTGGGTGAGAACAAGTATTATCGGGAGAAAGACACTACCTACTGGGTCAAGGTGCGAAACAGGGTTTAGTGTTATCCGGCCCTGAAGGCGCGCTGTCGGGTCACCAAGGCGCTCCGCGGCAACACCGTGCATTACCTCGTGAATCACCGCCGACATGACGATGACGGCTATGACAAATATTGCATCGAGAAATTCCATTTCGCTATGCTATCACACTACCTACTCCGAGCCTTTGTTATTCCTAAATGTCGCCGTGTACGTAATCTTGTCTCTAGTCTGACTTTCTCCGAACTCAAAGGTAATGTCTGGATACTTCTCTGTAATACGCTTTGCTCCTATTCGTACATCGTCTGGCCTGTAGCGAATCCGTGTGACACTGACATCTCCTTCCTGCGTTTTCTCTCTTTTTGCCGGAGAGCACATCAATATATCAGGTCCGTCCGGGTCTTCATCCCGTACTTGTATGTCACCACTGGGAAGTACGGGGAATGTCTCTGAGTACGTTCCTCCCACTTCAATAAGTTTTGTTCGGAAACGCTCAATGCTCTTATTCTCTAGCGTTTCAAGGACTGAGGCTGCAAACTCACTTTTTTTATCTCCTAGCTCGGCATCCTGACCACCCCTTTTCCATGGGCTTTTTGGTTTCATTCCTTCGTCGCTACTCATAACTGTATAAAGTAGTATCTCATAAAAAGTTGCTCATTTCCGATAATCCGTATACTATGTGCCGACTATGGCAAAAGAGTGCGTCATAACGGGTAAAAAATCGCAGGTGGGTGGCGGGTATTCTAACCGTACTCGTGCGACGAAGTTCAATCCGACAGGTGCACGCCGCCGATTGGTAAATCTTCAGAAGAAAACACTTTTCATTCCAGAGCTCGGCAAGAAAATAACGGTTAACGTGTCTGCAAAGGGCCTGAAAACAATGCGAAAGCGAGGCGCATACTTGACTCTCAAAAAGGCAGGATTAGTTCAATAAGCCAAACAAACCGTTGTGTTTCGAAATTACGGCCGAAGTCTCTCACATTGAGCGTAGCGAATGTGGACGGGGCGAGGCTCGTACCTGACTCTCAAAAAGGCGGGGCTCGTTTAAGAACGACTCAACGCCCGAGAAGAAAGTCCAGAAATACAGAAATAACGGCGGCGAATTGTCCCGCTCGCAACATACTCGTCGGTGCCGGAGGCGGAGTGGCTTCAAAACTTCCCGGGGGCAGGGGCGGAACACCTTCGTGGAAATCGGGAGAATACGAAGAGCCCCCAGATGGAGGATAAGTCCCGCCTGGAAGATAGGTGTTTGGATAGATTTGCTGATTTGAGGGATAGGTACCCTGAGGCGGATACGTTCCTGCTCCCTCTCTGTAACCGGAAGGAGGTGGATATGCGTTTTCACCAGGAGGTGTTCCTTGTGGGTATTGGCCTTGATACTTTTGATATTCAGCGTCGTACTGTTTCTGGTATTCTTCCGGGTGTTGCTGCCACCCGCCTTCTGCCCCGCCAATCGGCAGAGGCGGCATTGCATTACCTCCTTTCAGACCTTGGGGCGGTTGTCGATACGATTCCGGCGGACGGCATGCGTCTGGATTTTGCTTACAAAATTCTTCACACCCATCACCTACACATCCTCCGCCTGATTGCCCCTGCCATTGTCCGTACTCTCCTTGTCCTCCAAATTGTCCTCGTTGCATCTCTCCATATTCACCTCCCTCATATACTCCACCTTGCATCATGCCCTCGGGAGGAAGCGGCCTGTCTGGATGATTCGTAAACCCTTGTTCTTCGGCAAATTGTTGGCATGCGCTCCGATTCCCCGGATTCTCACAATACGTTTTACACTCAAATCCCCGACATCCTCCCGGGCCGGTGACATTCATGAGCTTTTCCGCACGCTCTAGTTCCTCTTCAGGAACGAAACCGTGCTCTCTTGCAAACGCAAAACATGCTTCACGATGTTCCGGATTTTCACAATATGCTTTACACTCCTCTCCCTTACAGCCCCCGGGGCCTTCCGTCGTCGCGAATGTACGAGCGCGCTCGGCATCTTCTTTTGAAATCAAACCGTTCTCTTCTGCGAACGCGACACACTCATCAATGTGTTCTGGATTCTCACAGTACGTTCTGCACGCCTGGCCGACACATCCTCCGGGTCCCGGTTTGCCGGAAAACTTTTTTGCGCGCGCAAGTTCTTCTCCTGTCATGAGCCCGTTCTCTTCGGCAAACTTCAGACATTCTTCTGTGTGCGCCGGGTCTTCACAATAGGCACGGCATTTCTCTCCCGTACATCCTCCGGGGCCCGGCTTATTCCCAATTTTTTTCGCAATTGCCGCTTCCTCTTCTGTCATGAAACCGTTATCGACGGCAAATTGGATGCATTCTTCATGGTGCGCTACGTCTTCGCAATACGCGCGGCACGCTTCTCCGCGACACCCTCCTGGACCTGTTAGGTTTCCAAGTGTGCGAATCTTTTCTGCCTCTTCTTTGCTGATTAAGTTGTGCTCTTCTGCAAATGCAAGGCACTGCGGTCTGTTGACCTCATTATCGCAGTACGCTCTGCAGGCTTCTTTTGATTCGCAGCTTCCCAATTCTGGTATGGGAAACGTAATGTCTGTTTCTGCTGCATATGCAGCAACGCCGATAATTAGCGCGAGTGCCCCGAACGTACTCGCGAGAATAGTGCGCGCCATGTTATTCAAAGGGGTTATACTTCACATCCTCGAACGGATTTGTCTTAACCTCCTCAAGCGGATTTTCAGAAACATTACCGAGAGGATTGCTTCCCTCTTGAGCGACCTGTTCTGGGACCGGAATAGGAGCGAGCATAGTCGCGCCAAAGTAACCTGCGACCCCGCCAATAATAAAGCCGATAGCGACGCCCATGAGCATGGGCGAGACTTTTGATGTGTTTGGTTCCATATAAAGGATAGTTAGTAAACCTAACAAACCCAGAATAAGTATATATGTAAAAGTGACCACCGTTATTATTCCCTGTTGATAACCGGAAATCAGGGCGTGATTCAATGGTGATAAAAACAACGCGGGCGCGGAGATCGAGGTCCGCGCCCAAGTAGTAGTCACTCTGGCCCAGCATCACGGAAAATCGAGTCCCATGTAGCTGAAGGTCCGTGCTCGCTTTACCAACGATTCGATGGTCGCCGGCGTGATACGAAAGCCGGCCGAGGGTGTTTCCGCAAGCACTTCGGCCAGACGTATCTCTTCGAGAGCATCCGCATACGCCGTCGTGCCGAACGTATACACTTCTGGTTCCGCATCCTGATAGGTGTAAGCCTCCTGCCTCGTCATAGGATCAAGGCAGATGCGGCCTGTGGGACCGTCGAAGATGCAGACCATAACCAGTTGATCGGCTTTAGGTCCAACAGGTTGGACCACCTCGACCGATTCCGGCCAGGAGGGTGCGAACAAAAGCACCGTCGCTAATGCTCCCCCCAGAGAAACAAGGAGCTGTTTTGCAGTTGTGGTGCGCATTGTTACCTCCCATGCGCAAGAACGTGTAAGCAAACTTCACTATGTATTAGGTATAGATTTTTGCAAGGTTGCTCATGCACGCTTCAGAGACGGGCGTGTATAATGAGCATATGCCTTACCAAGAGAAAAAGTTTGATCTGCCTGAGCTCGAAGGGATTTCGAAGAAATCTATCGAGGAGCACCTCGGTCTCTACAGCGGATACGTGAAGAATTTCAACGACATCAGTAACCTTGTTGAAGAACTTTCTAAAGACCCCGAGAAATATGTGCACGCTATTGCGGAGCTTAGACGTAGACGCTCATTCGAGTTCGGTGGTATGCGTTTGCACGAGTTGTACTTTCCACAATTTGAGGGCGGGCCAATTTCGCTCAATGCAGGTAGTCCTCTCACAAAAGTATTGTCTCAACAGTGGGGCGGCATCGAAGCAACAATAACGCGAATAAAACAAGCGGGTATGATGCGCGGTCCGGGGTGGTCAATTCTCTACTAT
>CAYIJQ010000042.1:0-4722 GCA_964363795.1 uncultured Candidatus Saccharibacteria bacterium | reverse complement strand
GTATCTTCAACATATGAACGAGTACTGTATCAAAAAATTTGGAAACTTCAAGCCGACGCGGAGACTGGTGTCCCGCGCCGGCTTCGGGTCATGGGGTCTTCTCAGGCTGAAACAAGTGAGTATCGACGGTTTGTTGGATCTTGGCAATCAACCGCTTCACTTCTTCATGGTCGCAGTCGATCATGAGAAGCAAAAGACACGTGCCTTGCTCCGGATGCCGCCGCCCTTGTTCCCACTGCTGCAAACTCTTGAGGTCAAGCTTGTACGCTCGGGCAAAATTCGATTGACTCAATTGAAGCCGTTGCCGGAGAGACTTGATCCATGCACCCGTAGGTATCGGGCACCGTTGGGTAGTAAATTGCAAACCTAACGTTTCCATCGCTCACCTCCCGCGCGAGAGTTAAGCACTTTCATCTCTATTTCGCAACTTTTTCTGCTTCCTCCAATTTCACCGACAACAATTTCGATACGCCGTCAGCCCCCATCGTAACGCCGTAGAGTTCACTTGCCGCGGCCATTGTCGCGCGATTGTGCGTGATGACGATAAGCTGGGATGTCTGCCCCAGTCCTTTAATCATATCGGCATAGCGGCGGCTGTTTGCTTCATCGAGCGCCGCATCAGTCTCATCCAGAACAAGGAACGGTGGTGGGTTCACCTGCGTCATCGAAAAAATAAGCGCGATGGAGGTAAGCGCGCGCTCTCCGCCGGAGAGCACTTCCAATCCGCGGATTTTCTTACGCGGAAGGGAAACATCGATGGAAAGTCCCATATACAATTCCTCTTCTTCAGGCACGTCTCCCAACTCATCATCCTCTTCCTTCGGGCCGCGCCCGCCATAGCCTTGGCGAAGGCGGGGCTCTTCTACCGCCAGTTTCGCCATTCCGCCGCCGAACAGTTTTTCAAAAAATCCCTTTAGTGCTTCGTTGATGGATGTAAGCCCCTCATGGAACCGGACGTCTATTGTCTTTTCAAGGTCCGCGATAATGTCTTTCAATGATGCTGCCGACTTTTCAAGGTCAGCAAGCTCTCGTGCAAGGAACTCCTCGCGCTCTTTCGTTTGGTTAAATTCTTTTACAACGGCGTCTCCGTTCCCTATCCCTGACTCCTCTATCTTTATCTTCAAGCGCTCTACGTCACGACGACGTTTTTCCTGCACAGAACGTTCCTCAGAGAGCGCCCCTTGAGGAAGTCCTCCGCCAGCTGGCGGATTCTTCCAATCCTGTAGAACCGCTCCAAGCGCAGTTGCTTCACGTATTTCCTCCTCAAAACGGCGGCGTGCTTCGGTTATGTTCGTGCGCGCCATTTGCACAGACGTGAGTTTTCCTTGAGCCTCGCGCACAGCAGATTCTAATTCCACCAAGTCGCGCTCAGCCGTGAATCCCTGTTCGCGCACCTCTGTAATTTTTTTGCGGAATGTCTCGAGCTCTATCGCGAGCGATGACTCTTCTTTCTGAACACGCGTAAGGGACTCGGAGAGTGATTTTACTCGTTCCTCCACTTCATGGTTGGTCTGCGGGGCATAGCTCGAAAGCCCATCCATAAATGCCTTTATTCGCCCTTTAATTCCCGAAAGGACTCTTCGTACTGAGGGAATATCTTCTGCGTTTTCAGCCTCTACGAGAGCTTCTTCTACTTCACGCGTGAATGTCCGTACATGCGGGACCGCAACGATCTGCTCGACGGTGACGTTAGTTGATTCAAGAGTTCCCTCAGCGCGGCCGAGCTCTCGTGCGAATTCCTCGCTCTTTCGTCGCGCATCCGAGAGCTTCTTCTCGCGTTCAGCAATTTTTCCCTGCAAGTCAGTGATGGCATTCTCGCTACCCTGGCCTCCTTTGCCGCGCACAGCTTCGACACGACTGGAAAGCGACTTCAGCGCCGATTCTTCAGCGCGCGCCTCTTGAAGCAAGCGCGTGTCTTCCTGGCTTATCCATGCATACTCTCGCGCGAGATAGTCGTTCAATTTCACTCCGAGTTCTTCTTTCAATTCGCGAGCCTTCTCTATCCTCTCCACCTGCGAGCGCAGGAAATTGAGGTGCGGCGCTATCTCGCGCCGCAGTGACTTGGTTTTCTCGATATTGATGCCAGTCTCTTCAAGCTTCCGTTCACTCTCCGCTTTTTTATGCTGGTAGAGCTTGAGACCGAGTGCATCTTCCACCATTTCCCTGCGCTCGCGTGGGCTCGCATTCAATATTCTGTCGGCTTCTCCTTGTGAGATGATTTGATACCCCGAGCCACCAATATTAGCGCCCGCGAGGAGTCGGATGACGTCTTTGAGACGCACTTGCGTCCCATTCAATAGGTATTCGTTCTGGCCGTCGCGGTAGACAACACGCTCCACGACAACTTCTTTGAAATCTATATCGAGGAGGCGTTTCGTATTATCAAACACGATTTTGACCGCTCCGCGATTCGCGCGAGGGAGTCCAGGGCTACCGCCCCAGATAAGGTCTTCACCGCGTTTCGAGCGCATGGATTTCATCGACTGCTCACCCAAGACGAATCGGAACCCCTCGGCGACATTGGACTTGCCGCTGCCGTTGGGGCCTACAACGCCTACGATATGAGACCCAAAAACAAGCTCGGTTTTCTTCCCAAACGACTTGAATCCCGAAAGCTCAATGGATTTGAGATACATTGACTTCTATTGTACCAAATACTTACGGCTCAGACCCTTCATCCTTTCTTCGCGGCACGTGGCGCTCGTCTCTATGCTGTTCAAAATGGACGATCTCTTCGTGCATGTGGTGTAAGCGATTTTTTGCTTCTTTGGTATCGACTCGGTCCACTATATCTTGTATGACACCCGATCGGTCATCCGCCATATGATCCGCCAAATAGTCTATATCGGCCTTGTTTTCCTCTTCGATGGCAAGCATCTCGCAAAGCGTCTTAACCGCAAACTTGTGACACTCTTCATACGTGCCGAGAGGCATTTTTGTTGATCTAACTACAGTTTGTAAATCTCTTTCGAACTGCTCCAATGTCAAAAAGCCTTCCGGCATCGTTTCTGTGCTTTCAGGTGCCACGGGCTTTTTTGGAAACTGTTCCGGCTCTTTCATACATAATGCATCATACCCTCTCACCAAGCTTTCGCTACCAACGCCTTTTGCGCCGCATCTTGCTCTGCTTCTTGTTTAGAGCGGCCCTCACCAATCGCTATCTTTTCCCTACCGATAAAGGCGCCGACAACGAACTGTTTATCATGGTCCGGACCGGACTGATCGAGAAGCTGGTACACAGGCGTTATGCCGTGTTTTTCCTGCGAGATTTCCTGCAAACGGCTTTTCGCGTCCTGCCACAAACGCTTAGAAACGACATCGTCCGTCTTGTGAAAAAGCTGCTCCGCTATAAAGTCGTTCGCCACTTTGTACCCGGCATCGAGGTACATGGCGCCGATAATGGCTTCGAACGCATTCGCGAGGATTATCTGTCGTGCGCGACCAGTATCTTTCGACTCACCTCGGGAAAGAAGTAGAAAGTCGTTCATGCCGAGTTTCGTCGCCGCGTCGCATATGCTTACGGTATTCACCAAAGCGGCGCGATATGCCGTCAAATCACCTTCAGGCTTGTCCGGATATTTCGCGAATAAGAATTCTGTGACGACAAGTTCCAAAACGGCATCGCCCAGAAACTCCAACCGCTCATTATGTTCGTGCTCTGGAGTACGGTTCTCATTCAGATACGAACGATGCGTGAACGCCTGCTCCATGAGATTCTTGTCCTTGAAAGCATAGCCGATCTTTTTTTCAAATACTGCGAAATCCATAAACTATTTCTTGATCTTTTGAGCAAGTAAGTTTATTGCTCTTGTTACGACCGGAAGAATGTCGTCATAAAAATTGAGATCGCCTACGGATGCAAGTGGGAACCACTGAGCATCATCAAGACCGCCGGTCTTTTTGAGCTCAAGGTCGCGGAAATCCGCACTCGCAAGAAAGTAGGTCGCGTGCCGGCGCTTCTTGCCGCCGTTCTCGCTATCATTTGCGATGTACTCATTCTCGCCGAGTTTCTCTTCAACAGAAACAGTGAGGCCCATTTCCTCCGTCACTTTGCGCGTAACGCCACTTTCCTGTGACTCACCATCTTGAAGCCGGCCCTTGGAGAGCGTCCAATGACCAAAAATATCGTGGACTAGAGCCAAATACACTTCCCCCCCTTCGCGCGCATAAACGACTGCGCCGACCAATTCCTCGACCGGCATTTTCCCCGCTTTTTGAGCATCTTTTTTGCGTATCCCACCTTCGTCCTTACCAGGCTCGCCAAGCTCGATATACACTGCACCTAAAACACCGTTCACGAAACGACCCGAGGAGGCGCTCCCGAAGGTCTTTGCAAGCTCTATCGCTTCGTTTATGGCTACTTTTGCAGGCACCTGTGTACGATCAGCAAAGAGGAGTTCGGAGAGTCCGAGTCGCAAGATGTTGCGGTCTATCGCGGATATCTTCTCGAGCGGCCATTCAGGGGCAGCGCGTACGATGACCTCATCGATTTCTTTTTGCTTGCGAATAGTCGTCTCGAGAAGTCCTTTCATGAACGGCATATCAGAATCCCGCGCACCAAATTCTTTAGCGTAATCGGTAAGGCGCGACTCACCATCCTCCGCCGTCATTTTCCCCTGCGCCGCATCGCGTTCAAAGAGAACCTGCAAGACGACGGAGCGAGCTAAGTGTCTGTTGGCCATATTAGAGATTCTTAACGAGCGAAGCGAGATTAGAAGCTCT
>CAYIJQ010000041.1:0-4929 GCA_964363795.1 uncultured Candidatus Saccharibacteria bacterium | reverse complement strand
CTCAACGTGCCGGAGAGAACAGCTTCTATCTTTACTATCTTGTCTCCAGAAAGCTGAAGGTCCCGTAGAATACTAATGACAGGGAGTGCAGCTCCCGCATTTGTCTCATAGAAAAAGGAGACGCCGGGTTTTTTCGCAAGAACTTTCAGGCGTTTGTAGTATGAGAGTGTACCTGAATTCGCACGCTTGTTGGGTGTCACGACCGATATTCGGGAAGCAAGCAGTTCGGCATAACTGTTGGCTATTCCCTCGGACGCCGTACAATCAACGAATACTTTTCCGGGTAAATCGACGCTTTTTGCTGCATCCACGAATTCCCTGATGTTCATCCGGCGTTTCGAAGCTTTGAGTCGTTCGTGCCAATCCTCCAGGTCGATGCCATCCTCGTCAAAAAGCATCTTGTTCGCGTCCGCAATCCCTTGAACTCGTATCGTGTATCCGTATTCGCGTCGCAAATATTCTTCTTGTTCTGCTATCTGTGAAAGAAGTGTCGAGCCGATAAGCCCGGCGCCTACTAGGAAAATGTTCAGAGGTTTCGTTTCTGGGAAGAAAAATCCGGTATGGATGGCGTTCAGCGCTTTCGTTTCATCCTTTCTTTCGATTACCACAGAGATATTCAACTCCGAACCGCCCTGTGCTATCGCGGCGACGTTGATACCGTTCCGTCCGAGTGTCGAAAAAAGACGCCCGGCAATACCGCTGTGGTGTTTCATTCCCTCACCCACGACCGCGATAATGGAGAGGTCGCGACACATCAAGACGTTGCCGAGGAGCTTGTTGTGAATTTCCAAGGCGAACTCTTCTTCAATGGCTTTCTTCGCTCGTTCAGCGTCATTCGGCATCACTACAAACGAAATAGACTGTTGTGATGAAGCTTGCGTTATGAGAATCACGTTAATGCGCGCTCCAGCGAGCGCCGCAAATACTCTGCCGGAGGCGCCACGCAAGCGCGGCAAAGCATTCCCCAACACTTGGAGCAACGCCCCATCATTAATGGAAGAGATGCCTTTCGCCAGAGCCCCGTCGTATGTCACTTTGCTCCCGATGATAGTGCCGGGGGCGGAGGGCTTAAACGTATTTTTTATGAGAATGGGGATTTTCTTCTCCTCAGCCGGCCGCATCGTCGGTGGGTGAATGACTTTCGCGCCAAAGTATGACATCTCGACCGCTTCGCGATACGTCATGGATTCTATCGGGAGAGCTTCTTTGACCCTGCGCGGGTCTGCAGTCATGACCCCAGACACATCGGTCCATATTTCTATGGCCTTGGCATTGAGCGCCGCACCGAGGATAGACGCGGTGTAGTCACTCCCGCCACGCCCCAATGTCGTCGTCTTCTTGTCGGAAGTCGATGCGATAAAACCGGTAACTATCTGCAGTTTCCTGTGAGATTTGAAATGGTCTTTTATGTTCTTATTTGTTGTCTTGAAATCGACTGTAGCGGAACCAAAATTGCTATCGGTCCTGATGATGGTGCGAGCATTGAGGTACTCGCAGGAGATGCCGCGGTCGAGAAGTGCTTCGGTAAGAATGTGTGCGGAAAGCCTCTCTCCATAGCTCATGATGTAATCCAAAGCGCCCGGAGAAAATTCGCGTACTAAACGAATGCCCGTGACAACGCCGTCGAGGTACCCCAAAAGCGTTCGTACGTTCGTAGTTGCGCGCTTTCGATTCCTCTTGCTTACGAGCTCGCGCACTGTTTCAATGTGGCGCTCTTTTATGTCAGCAAGGAGCTCTTTGTACTTCTCGTCTTTTGCGACTGCAAGGCTTGCTACCTTGATGAGTTGGTCGGTGACTCCACCGAGTGCCGAAACGACCACTGCGGCTGTCTTCACGCCTCTTTGCGGTTTTTTCACCACCGAAATCACCTGCCGGATGGAATCAGCAGAGCCCATGGAGGTCCCGCCGAATTTCACAACCTTTATCCTGCGTGCAGACATATGAAGAATGCACTCTACGACACAAAACTCATACTGTCAAACTTTTATGCCCGTTCTAAATCCATCCACGTGTATTTGATACCGTTCCACTTACGTTCTTCTTCAAACGTCTTTCTGGTGAATTGTTCTTTATACGGCGGAAAAAATGTGTCTGCTCCGCCAGCTGGCGGACCCGCATTTATTAATGTGAGGTAGAGCTTATCTACCTGCGGCAAGATTTGTTCATATATTTGCGCGCCCCCGCCGATGTGAATTTCTTCAGAGTCGAACTCCCGAGCCTTCCCGAGAGCATCTTCGAGTGTACCCGCGACAATAACTCCTTCATATCGCCATGCAGGGTTGCGCGTAACGACGATGTTCGTTCGCTCCGGCAAGGGGCCGCCTATATATCCAACAATGGATTCGAACGTTTTGCGGCCCATGATGACAGGATGTCCGCGCGTCAACTGCTTGAATCGCTTCAAGTCATCCGGAATGTGCCACAAGAGCTTACCGTTTTTTCCCAATTCGCGGTTCTTCCCTATCGCCACGACGATACAAATCCGCGGCTTTGACATACATCTACTTTACTTCTACAGGCTGCAAGCTACAAGCTCTGGGCTGTATAATGGCTGTCCTTAGAGTATGCCCGCACACCAACTTTGGTATTATGTTTTTGTTGCACGTCCAACATTAGGCAACAGGACATACGTCTCGCTTAATTCACCTCACTGCGATGGAGGTTACAAAAACATTATGCAACGATACCAAAGTTAGTGTGCGGGTATGCAAACGTACGAGGTTGAAGTAAAAGCGCTTTTGGGAAGCGAGCCACGTGCGGAAGAGCTCCGCCGCGCAATGAAAAAAGCCGACCCCTCCTGCACGATGCATTCAAAGAATAAACAGCTCAATCACTATTTCAAAGGTGGTTCTCTGGAGAGACTTGCGAGGGTTATCACCCCACATCTTGAAGAAGAGGCTAGAAAAAAACTAGATGACCTTGTGAAGCGCGGTAAGAATTTCTCCGTCCGCACGCGTGAAAAAGACGGTCCGCCAGCTGGCGGAGTGTTCCTCGTCATAAAGGCATCCGTGGATGATACGACGAGTGAGAACGGAATTCTCCGCATGGAGTTCGAAGAAAAAGTCCGTCCGCCAGCTGGCGGAACATTAGACGAATTGGACAATCTCGTTCTGAAAAGTGGCTCCTCCTACCAAGCAAAATGGTCGCGCGAGCGTGAAGAGTATGTATGTCTCGGCACGAACGTTACGCTTGATAAAAACGCGGGGTACGGGTGGCTCGCTGAATTCGAACGCATTGTGAATGACCAAAGTAAACTTGATGAAGCAGAGCGTGAGGTACGTGCACTTATGGAGCGCCTCTCCGTAGCCGAATTGTCGCAAGACCGACTAGAGCGTATGTTTGCCTTCTATAACGAGCACTGGCCAGAGTACTACGGAACGGACAAAGTATTTGTAGTAGAATAACCCAGCCCTACTTTTGCAATCGTATGACAGACTATGTGCATTATGAACGGAGGTTGCGTACAATGGATCCGGCGCGCTTCGCCCGCAAAGGTATGCGCTATTCGCGCACGCGCGCCGGAGATTTATCAGAGGCAAAAGTAGAGCTGGGTGCTCGATTTTCTACAGCTCGCTTTGCTCGCTAAGAAAATCGGCATGTTCCTATCCGACGTCGACATTAAAAAAGCGGTCACGCACGGCTACATCACGCTTAAGCCATTCGATCTAGTGCGGCTCCAACCGGCAAGTTACGATATTCGCCTTGCCAACAAATTCGTCATAAATGAAGAAAGTGCGACGCACATCATCGACCCGGTAAAAAAGATATTCGCGAAAACACGAGAGGTGACGGTGAAAGACGGCGCCGAATTTGTTCTTCATCCTGGCATTTCAGTCTTGGGTTCTTCGAAGGAATATTTTGGCTCCGACCACTTTCTGATACAGGTCGGTGGAAAATCGTCTCTGGCACGTGTCGGTCTCATGGTGCACAACACGGCTGGCATCATCAACCCAGGCCACTTCCTCCACATCACATTTGAGATTACGAATCAGAACAACGTACCCATTGTGCTCCGCCCCGGAATGGAGATCGCACAGATAACATTCTCTATGCTCTCTTCCTCTCCTCAACAAAACTATAAAAAGAACGGCCGATATGCGAAAGATAACTGGAAACATTTTACGGTGGCTAAAAAGAGCGGGAAGAAAAAATGATGCGTATGGCGAACATTCACCCCGAGTATCAGTATCTAGACCTGATGCGTGAGTGCATAGACAAGGGCGACCGGCAGGTGGACCAGGGTCATGGCAAGGCGCATTTCGGCCTATTCGGTCGGCAGATTCGCTTCAACCTCGCCGATAGTCCGCCGGCTGGCGGGTTCCCGCTCCTTACGACGAAACGCGTCTATTGGAAAGGCGTCCTTCATGAATTGTACTGGTTCATGTCCGGACAAACCAACATAAAGTACCTTGTCGACAATGAGGTGCACATTTGGGATGACTATCCCTACCGCATCTACTTGGAGCACGCAAAACGAGATGGCCGGATCCGCCAGGCGGCGGAGACAAAGGAAGAGTTCGTCGGAAAGATAAAAGAGGACGCGGATTTTGCGAAGGAGCACGGCGAGCTTCCTCGCATTTACGGCGAGATGTGGCGGCGTTGGCCTGCAAAAGACGGGCGTGGGATAGACCAGCTGGGCTGGGCAGTCGAGGAACTACGTAACGACCCGGGCTGTCACAATGCCATCGTTACGTCGTGGAACCCTGAATACCTATACACCATGGCAAAGCCTGAAGAAGTGAACCACTTCCCCATCTGCCACAACATGTACCAGTTCAATATCAAGAACGAAAAACTTTCGCTCCAGCTCTACCAGAGGAGCGCCGACATTTTTCTAGGTGTTCCCTTCAACATCGCAAGTTACGCGCTTCTCGCACACATCGTCGCACAAATTTTAGGCCGTGAAGTCGGTGAGTTCGTGCACACGTT
>CAYIJQ010000040.1:0-5024 GCA_964363795.1 uncultured Candidatus Saccharibacteria bacterium | reverse complement strand
GGCAAGAATCGGCCTACGGATATTCCCCGTCTTTACCCATAATTCTCACCGAGATTAAGATACAATGCTTTGCTAGCTTGACACAAATCCTATAGTGTGGCGTCTTCTGCACACCCCAAAACTCACATAACCGAGGTTCGAACATCGTCCAACCACCCACAAATCCGGTGCCAATCCCGTCCTACGAGTGCAACAAGGTTTACGTTATATATCCGAATTCTCTGAACACTTTTTCGTACAGGGATATAACACGACGAACTTCGCGTTGATTTAACACGTGGGCCGCGCCTTCGTGCGCTATGGCGTTGCGTACCTTGTGCGCCTCCCACGCAGCATCAATGGTGTTAAAATTCGCGCGATCAACGTGCTTCATTTTGTCCCCCATCGTCTCACCTTTGTACCCTTGAACATCAAGAAGCTCGTTCAGCATAATGTCAGCTTCGAGTATTGCGAGGCGCCAGCCATGTTCGGCACTTCCACGCGCCTGCTCTAGAACATGACTCCAGCGCAATTGCGTCTTGGGAACATCACGTGTGGCAACGGGGCGCCCCGCGGCGTGGAACATTCGCCGTTCGTGTTGTCGCAGAAGAAAAACTCGGAGAGAGCAGTAGACGGCAACGGCGATGAACGGGAGGCTGAGCGTAAGTGATAAAAGAACGAATACATACCATCCTTGCGCTAATGAATCGTAGACGCCGGGGGCCGCTACGTCTTTAAGGAACCCCGGGAAATCCGAAGCGCTTATCGGTTGTGTGAAAGGGCCGGGTACTGAGGTTGTTGTCCTCGCGCTTGAATTCACCGTTTCGAAAACAGACGAGATAACATTTGGTACCCACGTAAAAATAACGCTGCCGAAAAAATCAAACGCGGACGCAATTGACTGCCCGATCGTCTGCTCGCCGTTCATGCGAACATTATAGCTCCCTCAAGCCTCCATGGTCTCGATATCCTCTCCAATCGAGAACAGCGTACTCTCCCCTCCATGAGGCGCTATGATCTGGAATCCAACGGGAAGCTTGGTACCGTCACGCTCAACCTCTCCTCTTGGTACAGAGATCGCAGGAACTCCCGCAAGATTTGCGGGCGTTGCGAAAATATCTTCTGCGTACATCGCGAGCGGATCAGATTTTGCACCAAACATGAACGCGGGAGAAGGTGTTGTGGGCATAACGATGGCATCAACAGATTTAAACGCTTGCTGAAAATCAGCGCGGAGGAGTTCGCGTACCGCACGTGCCTTGCGATAATACGCATCTGCATAACCAGAGGAGAGTACAAAAGTGCCTATGAGTATGCGTCGACGCGCTTCCCGTCCGAAACCTGCACCACGTGTTTTCGCATACACCTCACCTATTGAATCAGCCGCAACCGAAAGTCCGTAACGAATGCCATCGTAACGCGCGAGGTTCGTTGATGCTTCTGCGGGCTGAATAATATAATAGACAGCAAGCGAGTACGGGAGATTTGGCACATTGAGGTCACGAATCTCATACCCACGACTTTTTAGATGCGCGAGCGTTGCTTCAAAACACTCAAGAACATCTGCGTCACAGCCCTGTGACAGGAACGCACGTGGTACTCCTATTGTGCGCGGTTTTTTATTGAAAACACTTGGCACGTCGGGAAGTGACGTGCTGTCATTCGGGTCATGCCCGCGAATTACATCGAACAATATTCGTGCATCAGCAATTGTTTTGGTTAACGGGCCGATCTGATCAAGTGAAGAGGCAAGGGCCATCAACCCAAAACGAGACACAGCGCCGTAGGTGGGCTTCAATCCTACTATTCCCGTGAGAGAGGCAGGTTGTCGTATCGAGCCACCAGTGTCGCTTCCTAAGGCGGCGAGCGCTAACCCGCCAGAGACAGCTGCCGCAGAACCACCAGACGAGCCGCCGGGAACTCTCCGTACATCACGGGGATTTTTAGTCAGTCCAAATGCTGACGTCTCTGTCGAACTACCCATGGCGAATTCATCCATATTCGTCCGTCCAAGGAATACTGCCCTCTGTTCTTTCAATTTTTTGATGACTGTCGCGTCATAGGAAGCGCGATAATTCTCAAGGATTTTCGACGCGGAACTTGCGATACGGCCTTCAATGAGCATGTTGTCTTTTATCGCGAGTGGTATACCCGTCAAAGGACGAGACTCGCCACGAGCTATCATTTCGTCTGCTGATTTTGCTTCCTCGCGAGCCTCTTTTGCCCACACCTCAAGATACGCGTGGATCTCACCATCTTTTTTCTCGATAGCATCAAGATATGCATTCGTGAGCTCGAGCGCAGAATATTCTTTAACATCGAGTGCGCGACGCGCCTCAGCAATGGTTAATGTACTCAAGTTCATGATTATTTTTTCGTAGCTTTCTTCGAAACTACACTTGGATTTTCATGGTCGCTTTGCTTCCTGAAAATCTCGGCGCGCGAAACGACTTGCTTCACCACGACACGGTTATTCTCGCTCACAGGTGCTGCTTTCATGAGGGTTTCGGTATATACGCCACTTTCGTGAGGATTTTCATCAGAACGCATGACATTGTGTAATGCAGGAGTAGTTGTCTCCCTGGAAACAGCGGCCTTCTGAACAGTCTCTACAAATGCCAGAATATCTGGAATTTCATTCTCCAATTTTGCCAGCTCTTCAGCTGAAACCTCGAGCCGCGCAAGCTTGGCGAGTGCCCTGACATCAACGTCATTTTTGTTCATCGCTGTACTATATGCAGAAATTGCGCTTCTGTCAGCACCGGCACACTGAGTTCACGAGCTTTGTCGACCTTCGAGCCCGGGTTTTCTCCCGCGATAACAGCTGTCGTTTTTTTCGAAACTGATTCAGAAATGTCCGCGCCAAGTGTACGCAATTTTTCTTTTGCTTCGTCACGCGACATTGACGAGAGCGTTCCTGTGAGAACATAGGTCTTTCCGGAAAGCTTCCCCGCCTTTGCTTCGGTGTGCGGCGACGTTATGTCCAATACCTTTTGAAGACGCGCGACAAGTTCTCTGTGTCGTTTTAACGCGAACCACTCGACGACCTCTTTCGCGACGATGGGACCAACACCTTCCACTTCCTCGAGTTCAGCGGGGGACGCTTTCGTTAACTTCTCAATTGTCCGAAATGTATTCGCTAAGACAATAGCCGTTTCTTCTCCTACCTGCGGGATGGAGAGCCCAACGAGAAGGCGGGCAAGCTCGACTCGTCGAGCTTTCTCAATCGATTCGAGCAATTTTTTCGCAGAAATTTCTGCAAACCCCTCAAGGGTGAGAAGGTCTCCTTCGGTCAACGTGAACAATTCGTCATAGTGCTGAACAAGTCCCTTCTCTAAAGCCAGATCCACGCGCTCTTTTCCTAAACCCTCTATATCGAGGGCATGCTTACCGACAAAGTTATGAAATCGTCGTCGCACTACGGCAAAAGAGTTTTTATTGACGCAGCGCCACGCGGCCTGTCCGGGGATCCGCTCTATCCTCCCATCGCCCCCACACTCCGGTACACGAGCTGGCCATGTGTACGCTTTCGCGTTCTTCGGCCGCAGTTCTTTGACGACACTCACGATATCAGGAATCACATCTCCCGCTTTCTGGAGAACTACTGTATCTCCAATGCGAACGTCGAGACGCCGTATCTCATCTTCATTGTGCAGAGTTGCACGGCTCACCGTTGTCCCCGCGACTGACACGGGCTTCAAGTGTGCGACAGGCGTCAAGACGCCAGTGCGCCCGACTTGCAAGACGATGCCTTCCAAAACTGTCGTGACCTGCTCGGCGGGAAACTTGAACGCAATTGCAAATCGTGGAGCTTTCCCCGTGTAACCCAATGCATCTTCATATTTCTTTTCATTCACTTTAAGCACGACGCCATCTATCCAATATTCTTGGTGTCGTCCTTTCTTTCCCGACGCTTCGGTCGGGACCCCGACCCTTTGGCGTCGGGGTTTCCATTCATTCCAAAAATCTACGCACTCATCGATATTTTTCGCGAATGTGTGATGAGTATTCACTTTAAAGCCAAGCTTCTGCATGTACTCGAGTTCTTCTTCTTGAGTCCCCGGAAACTTCTCACTTGTTTCCGCCACATCGTATACAAAAACGTCGAGCCTCCGCGAGGCCGCCACACGCGGGTCAAGCTGCCGGATGGAGCCCGCAGCGGCATTCCGAGGATTTGCGAAGAGAGGTTCACCTTCTTTTTCTCGAGTGCGATTCAGTGCTTCAAGCGCAGATGAGCTCATCCACACCTCCCCCTCGACGGTGATATCGACAGGTCTCGAGAGCGAAAGCGGCACTGATTCTATGGTTTTAATGTTATGCGTTACGTCTTCTCCTACAAGCCCGTCGCCGCGCGTAGCGGCAGTCTTGAGGATACCTTTCTCATACGTAAGGACTACTTTCAAACCGTCGATTTTCAATTCGCATACATACGTCGGGTGTGTAGCGCCAAACACGGGCTGGAGAAAACGTTTTACGCGTGCATCGAACTCGCGTACTTCTTCGGGCGTGAACGCATCATTAAATGACCACTGGGTGACTTTGTGCCGTACTTTTTTAAACCCTGGCAAGGGTTTACCTGCAACGCGCTGTGAGGGTGAGTCGGGTGCGATTATTCTCGGATATTTTGCTTCGATCTGTGAAAGTTCGTGCTTTAACGAGTCGAGTGCTTGCTGCGTTATCTCTTCCTTATCGAAGACATGGTAGAGCCTCCGGTAACGATTAATCGTCGATTTCAATTTTTCATACCGCTCCCGCATTTTTTGTGGAATCATTCCATTAGCATATCGCTTTGAGCCCCGACGCTCCAGTCGGGACCCCGACCGCTAAACGCGTCGGGGCTTATCGTACCGAGTTTGAACCTCTTTGGGGTACATTTCCACAGTGTACTTGGGTCAGTATGCGAGTTCAACAGAGCGCTGCAATGTGCGAGGATTCGTCGCAATTAGAGCACAGCCTGTGCTAAATCCATCTGCCTGGATAGTGGTGTTCACAGCACCGGTACTAGCATTGATGGATTTGCCGACCGCTACATCAACACAATACCC
>CAYIJQ010000039.1:2917-5278 GCA_964363795.1 uncultured Candidatus Saccharibacteria bacterium | reverse complement strand
GGGGTATACTGGCGGCATGCAACGGGATATCAAGCAAAGGGCTGTGCGGCGGCTCAACATCATTGCGGGGCAGCTGAAGGGTCTTGCCGGAATGGTCGAACAGGACAACTATTGCGTGGATATCATTACGCAGGCGAGCGCCATTAAAGAGGCGCTCTCCAGCGTCGAGAATCTCATTCTCAAAAACCATCTCGAAACACACGTGCTCCACCAGATGCGGGCAGGCAAGGAAAAGAAAGCAATTGCAGAAATTCTGAAGGTCTACAAACTGGCACAGCATAAAGGATAGGAACCGTGAGGTCGACCGGCGTTTATCAGGTTATAAAAATAACAAAACATATATGACCAACATTAAACATCTACTTACCGTCGCCGTGGCATGGACGAGCGTTGTCTACATAGTGTGCTACGTCGGCGTATGGCTCTTTCCCGGCATTCGGGAGGCGTTCATGCTCTACGGGCTTCACACCACGACAGTACTCGGTGAGAACGTGGTGACACTCACGACCTTTGTTTCGGGTCTCATTATCTGGAACGTTGTCGCGGTCTTGGCAGTGTGGCTCTTCGCGTATCTCTATAGGGCGATACGGACCTAAACATAGTATGCACAATCACGATAAACACAACTCGAAGATGATGTGGGTGATGGCGCTTTGCTGCGCGCTTCCTGCGATCTTGCTTGCGTTCATAATCTTTCTGCGATGAGTTGCTGTGACGAACACATGAAAAAGAGCCTGATAGATCAAAGTTCGGAGCGTGGAACAGACTACACCTGCCCCATGCATCCGGGAGTGTCGCAAGACAAGCCCGGGATGTGTCCAGAGTGCGGGATGAGTCTGATAAAGGTAGGCGCTGGCCGAAAGTCAGAGCACGCGATTCGCCATACCTCTGGAAAACACGATAAACCCGCCTCTACCCTGTCTTCGGCGGGCAAGCACGCGGGGCACAAAACCTCGTCGTTTCTTACGAAATTTTGGATCGTTCTCATACTGACGTTCCCGATCCTCGGCTATTCGGAAATATTCAAGATCGCGCTCGGATTCGAGTTGCCGCGATTTGCGGGAGTCGAGCTCCTGATGCTCGCGCTTGGCTCCGTCATCTTCTTGTATGGAGGGTGGGTGTTCATCGCGAGCGCCTATCGAGAAATCAAAGCGAAACTTCCGGGAATGATGACCTTGATAGCGCTCGCGATCACGGCGGCATATGCATTCAGCGTGTTCCAGACACTTCGCGGAGAGCCGCACACCCTCTTTTGGGAACTCTCGACATTGATCGCCATCATGCTCCTTGGGCACTGGATCGAGATGCGAGCCGTCCAGGGTGCACAAAGCGCGCTGAAAGAACTTGCGAAACTTTTGCCGGATATGGCGGAAGTCATTCGCGACGGTACAACAATGACGGTCCCGCTTTCCGAACTTGTCGCGGGCGACATCGTGCTTGTAAGACCGGGCGCAAAAGTGCCCGCCGACGGCGTCATTGTCGAAGGAATATCCGATATCGATGAATCAATAATTACAGGTGAGTCGCGGCCGGTGTCGAAGTCGGTCGAAGCGGAGGTGATTGCTGGTTCTATCAATGGAGACGGAAGTCTTACCGTGAAGGTTACCAATATAGGCGAGCATACTTTCTTGGCGGGTGTGATGCGCCTCGTGGCTGATGCGCAGGCGAGCAAGTCGCGGCTCCAAATGCTCTCCGACAGGGCGGCTCTGTACCTCACCGGCATCGCACTTGCGGCAGGTACTCTTACATTCGTACTCTGGCTCTTGGCAGATGCGGGGATCGTGTTTGCGACGGAGCGACTCGTTGCGGTCCTCGTGATCGCGTGCCCGCACGCGTTAGGTCTTGCGGTGCCGCTGGTCGCGTCCATTTCGACGACCATGGCCGCGCGCAACGGCCTCCTTGTGCGACAGAGGCTCTCTCTCGAGGCGGCGCGGAATATTGATACTGTCCTTTTTGACAAAACGGGGACCCTCACTAAGGGAGAATTTGGCATAGATGCGATTATTCCGGCAGAAGGGTTCGACGAAAAAAACGTGCTTCAGCTTGCCGCATCTGTAAATAGCCAGTCCGAGCATTCGCTTGCAAAGGCGGTGGTTGCCGAGGCGCATGCGAGAAACATCGATTTGCTGCCGATGTCGGGCTTCGAGCGAATTGCGGGGAAGGGTGCGAAAGCAAACGTAGAGGACACAGAGGTGCGTGTGGGAAGTGAGTCGCTCTTCGGGACAAACGTGAGGACATCGGATGTCACTGCATTGGAGAAACAGGGCAAGACCGTGATCCATGTTGGGCGCGACGGTGCGATCGTCGGCTCGATCGCTCTTGCGGATGTCATCCGGCCCGAATCGCGCGAAGCTATTCCTG
>CAYIJQ010000039.1:0-2817 GCA_964363795.1 uncultured Candidatus Saccharibacteria bacterium | reverse complement strand
GAATCAGCGGGCATCATTTTGGTAAGGAACGATCCGCGCGATATTCCCAAGATAATCCGGCTCTCAAAATTAACGTACACCAAGATGATCCAAAATCTCTTTTGGGCGACCGGCTACAACGTCGTAGCACTCCCGCTTGCCGCCGGGATTCTTGCGCCATGGGGCGTTATTTTGGAACCGGCACTAGCGGCAATTCTCATGTCGGTCTCGACCGTTATCGTCGCCTTTAATGCGATTCTCCTGCGCCGACAACAGTTGTAAATATGACAAAAAAGAGTATACTTGCATAAAAATATATGAAATACATCGCACTTATAGCGCTTGTTGCAGTCATAGGAGTGGGTGTCTTCGGTTTTGCCGGGATGAACCATGATATGAGCCACGGACAGGGCTGCATCGCGTTCGTCGTGAACAACAGTGCCGTCTGCCCGCAGGATGCGCTTTCTTCCGCGCTCTATCACATCGTAGCCTATCAAGGTTTTTCACAGGTCATAGTGACCTCGATTTCTCTTTCCACACTCGCGCTCCTCATGCTTCTCGCCGCGCTCTTCGCGGTGAGAAAAAAACCTATTCCAATCCCTAGTGCTCCTTTGTGTATCCTCTCGAAACGCCGCGACGACACTCTCGAGCCGCGTCAAGAGGAATTCCTCCGTCGGCTCTCTCTTTTTGAGAACAGTCCATCGTGTTTTCGCAGCGCGTAGAGATCCTTCAGTTTAGGATTTGTAGGCGCTGCGCTGGTCCTCCTCGAGAGGACTTTTTAGTTAGGTTTTCTAATTCACTACAAACGTATGGACAAAAAAACACTTGCTACTGGCGCACTAGTCCTCCTCGGCATCGCCGGACTCTTCTTCTGGGGTGCGCAGAATCGAGCGTCGCCTCCCGAAGATACTGTATCGTCGAAGAGCGCACTTACCGCGGCGGAGACGCTCTACGATTTCGGCACGATCTCGATGGCCCGCGGCACGACCGAGAAGCTGTTCGAAATTACCAATCCGACCGATAGAAACATTACACTCGAAAGTCTTACGACTTCCTGCATGTGCACGAATGCATACATCGTGAAGGGCGATGCACGACGTGGCCCTTTTGGCATGCCGGGCCACGGCGGGCCCGTTCCCCGCGCGAATGAAGTCATTCCCGCTGGCGGCACACTCGCTATTGCAGTCGTTTACGATCCAAATGCGCACGGACCCGCTGGCGTTGGCATGATAGATCGCTTCGTGTATCTAGAAGACGAGGCCGGTAGCGTGCTCGAACTGGAGATTAAGGCAAACGTGACACCCTGACTATGACCCATTCGATAGAAACTCAGGGTCATGGTGAGCAACGTCGAACCATGAAGCGATTACTCATTGTCGGAGGCGCTATTCTTGCGGTATTCGTCGGTATCATCGCGCTGAAGTATGCGCCGGGCACATCGGCAATCATCTGGAACATATCTGATGCAGGAACGTGGCTCTTGCCCTTAGTCGGCGCCTCCGCGGTCCTCGACAGTGTGCATCCGTGTTCATTCTCCATCCTCCTCATCACTATCGCGTTCCTCTTCGGGATGCAGATGACGAGGGGAAAGATCCTGGCAGTCGGTGGGATTTACATCGCCGGCATCTTCGTCGCGTACCTCGGTATAGGGCTGGGCCTCTTCCACGTGCTTCACGTTTTCAACGTGCCGCACTTTATGGGGAAGCTCGGTGCGACACTTCTCATTCTCTTCGGCATTCTCAATCTCATCAACTGGTTCTTCCCGACGTTTCCGCTGAAGCTCTCAATTCCCTCGAGTGCGCACCGGAAAATGGCCGAACTCATGAACTCTGTCTCGGTACCAGCGGCCTTCGCACTCGGGCTTCTCGTCGGTCTTTGCCAATTCCCCTGCATGGGCGGGCCCTACCTCATGGTGATCGGCCTTGTGCACGACAGTGCGACATACACTGCAGGGATCGGATACCTCGTCCTCTACAACGCGATACTGATCGCGCCGCTCACAGCGGTTCTCTATCTCGCAGCGAACAAGGAGGTCGTGGATAATATGCAGACGTGGCGGCGCACGAACGTTTCTGCGGTGCGCCTCTGGGGAGGAATAGCCATGATTTTACTCGGCATCTTAGTTCTCTATATCTAGATATGACTCAACTACTATCAAAAGATCAATTTCTCGCAAAGATCGAAACGCTGCGCAAAACGGCAGGCGTTGACCTCTCAACTGCCGAGGATCTCTCGTTTGCCGTCATGAACCTTGTCTCGCTCGAAGAGCACTTTGTTTTGACAGCGCTCAAAACGGGGCGTGACGAGTACTTCGACACGGCAGGCGAGATCCGCGAGATGCGCAAGCGCTTACTGGCCGAGCTCATGCCTCAACACGAAGGCGAGACATGGTGCATCTCGAAGCATCTCCTTGCGACCGTGATGCGACTCATCGAAGTCGGCAACAAGTTGCGCTCTGAAGCGAAGTACGAGCAATCCAAAAAGATGTTCGATGACGCATACCGCGTCTACGCTATCTTCTGGGCGCTGAAACTAAAGCTCATTGACGGAAGCGCGCTCAAGAATGCTGCGGCAACAAGTGCTCGCATCGACGATCTGCTTAACAAATTAGCGGATTGTTGCGACGAATGAAGCGTATGTATCACACACAGAACTATTCGTGGCATGAGCTTCGACCATGGATCGCTCTCGTCACGTTACTTATCGCGGTACTGGCAGTAATGGAAATTGCGGGATCTCTCACGGGCACAGACAGCTTGCCCGCAATACAGCGAGATCCCGCACTCGAAGAGAACGTTGTTCCACAGGCGGGAGTTGAGCTTCCTGTTCGGTGGGGAG
>CAYIJQ010000038.1:0-5363 GCA_964363795.1 uncultured Candidatus Saccharibacteria bacterium | reverse complement strand
TAGTGTCGGACAGTTTTCAAAAACTCTCCTACTCGCTTCTCGCGGATGGAACGGGAGAACCTCATCAACATATCCACCATGACCGGCACTTCGAGGTAGTCAATCCCTATTGCGATCCACGCAAGCCAGGCCGGTATGGCAACTAAGACCGTTCCCGAGAGTGTTGCGACGACGATCTCATCTGTTATCCAAAAAAGGTGCAGCCACTGTGAATTAAGGAGCGCTAAATAGAGAACGCTTTTCGTGTCCCAACCTTTTCGTAGTTCATTAATGTAGATGAGAGAGACCGAGATGAACGCCGGTATTTCCGTATAGTCAACTACGGCAATGAGAAAACTGTGCATTGCGCCAAATTCAAAAAGCGGCGCGCCGAATAATTTGGTCCACACGACTGCTCCAAAAAGCCAGACGAGGTGGACTATCTGGAGTAAGAACAACGTCAACGCTATCGAAATGTTGAGCGTGTATGTCCGCTCATACCATGACCAAAACGCACGCCACATATAAGGAGCCCTACTCCTACTTGTTGTTACCCCCTCTTAATTTCCTTTCCGGCAGTTTCTGTCTTTGTCCTAATATTTCAGCAGCCTTCGCATTGGCTTTTGCAAGCAGTTCATCAACTATCCCCTGTCTTTTCTTGCCTTTTTTGTCGTCAAATTGTTCCATGCCATGCTAATGCAGAGATGTTTCATGCGTTTGCACGAGCGCCAGAGCAAACGCGGCACGATCATACTCGTCATCCGGTACCTCGCTAAGAATGGACGGCTTGCGCAGGTTCAAGGCTCGTACGAGACTCTGGAGCACATCATACTGTTCGGGGCCGGTACTCGACGCAATCTTTTGCGAAAATCGTGCTACTTCATCGTGCGCGGCAACACCGTCCTTTCCCAAGAATACTTCCCGTGCCTGGCGCGCATAGCCTTTTGCTGCTGCTTCAAGAGAATTAAGATCTTGTCGGTCGTGGTCTTGCGCGTGTATAATCTTCGCCTCTGGCGTTTTCTCCATCCGTCTCCATTCAAAATTCATACGAATAGTATATCAGCCCGTAATCGCTAAAAGCGAGTGCGGTTTGCCTTCGGCAATTGATGCGTGCGTGATGCGGATAAATTGTGCTTTCTTCGAGAGCTCAGAAAGTGTTTTTGCTCCTGCATACCCCATACCGACTTGAATGCCCGAAATGAGTGTCGCGACGACATCCGATACTGGGCCCTTGTACGGGACAAACGCCTCGACACCTTCGGGAACAGCTTTCCTTCCATGTGTGAAATAGCGCTCCTGACCAGCGGCGCTCTTGATGACAGAAGCAGAACCCATGCCGCGATACTCTTTGAATTTTTCACCGTCTTTTTCGACTATCTTCCCCGGCGTTTCTTCGGTGCCTGCCAAGAGATTCCCCAGCATGACAGCAGAAGCGCCTGCGGCGAGTGCTTTCGCGATGTCGCCTGATGTGCGCATACCGCCATCGGCTATTACAGGGACTTTGTATTTCGATGCGACTGAAACTACATCTACGATAGCAGAAAGCTGGGGCACACCGACACCCGAGATGAGGCGTGTCGTGCAAATGGAACCGGGACCGACGCCGACTTTCACGGCGTCCGCGAACGTGCAGGCATCTTTCGCGGCCTCGGCAGTTGCGATATTGCCGAATATCATTTTTGCGCGTTTAAGACTTTTCTTTATTTTCTTTGCGCTCGCAACGACATTTAAATTATGACCATGCGCGCAGTCTATGACGATAACGTCACAGCCGGCTTCATCGAGCGCATGCGCTCTGTCAGCGGCAAACGGGCCGCAGGCGGCAGCAACTGCGACACCTGCCTTCTTCACTTCGCGTACCATTCGCGCCTGATCCTCCACGGAACAATTACGATGAAGCACGCCCAAGCCCCCAAGCTTGCCGAGAGCGATTGCCATTGGCACTTCCGTCACGCGATCCATCGCGGCGGAGAGAAATGGAACGGAGAGTTCCAATCCAGCTACTTTTGTTTTGAGAGACGCCTCTGAAGGCTCCACCCTGCTTGCTGCTGGACGGATCAAGACGTCGTCGAAGGTGAACCCTTCCTTGATGATTTTGATACCCATGCTCTAATATAGCACGCGTGTAAGGCAAATCAAACTGGGACTCTGGATACCGTCGCAATTAAGGCGCAATGGTCGGAGATACCGCACTCCATTCGTACATCAGACACTGCATATTCGGGCGTTGAGAAAAATCCGTCTACCATAAGGGGAAGCGGCCCCGCTCGATGCAACACTGGATCGAGAGACGATGTGTACGAGAGTGGGACGTTATCCGCATACTTAGTGGCGAGCATTGAAAATATCTCGCCGCCGCGCGGCGCGTTGATATCTCCCGTAAATACCAGCTCGCCGGCGGCTTCTAATTTTTTAAGAAGCGCTCGCATGTGCTCGCGCTGCATATCGCTTGCGCTTCCGTCCGGAGTCCACGTGAAGTGTGTCGTCCCGACGCGGAAATGCGTACCTTCTTTTTCAATGTCGCATACAAGCAACACGCGATTCAGCTTGTTGTATGTCGTCCTTTTACCTTGGAATGACTCGGGAATATATTCCAGATTACCGACATAGTACTCTGCCGCCTTTTTCCTCATCGGAATGCGGGAAAGGATCGCCACGCCCATAATGGAATGCGACTCCTCCGGACGTCGTCCCATCGGTGCAAACGCGTATGCCGACGCGTGCATGGCTTTCATCAGGCCTTCGACGTCTTGCTCGAACACTTCTTGCAAACAGGCTACGTCGGGTTGTACGGAAGAAAAGAGCGAGCATACTTGCTCAAGGTGCTTGTGCCGCTCAATGTTGAGTGACACGAGCTTGATGGAGTGCATGCGGATAATCGTATCACTCTCTCATCCCTATTGCGCTTCGAATATAGCGCCCGCGATACTGCCATCACTGCGCGTAACGAGAATTTCCTTCTTAAGATCAAACACTTGGTCGCCATCGTCAATGTAGAGAAGCACTTGGTATCTCTCCCCTGCGATAGTACCGCGTAGGAGGTTGATCACCATGTCTTTGTGCGTACCTGCTTCGATGCGCCCTGCTCCCAACGTCCACCCCCTGTCATCTCTGACCGCGATCCAGCCCGTTTCAGTGAACGTAACGCTCGATATGGTAACCGCGTCTCCTGCTGGCTGATCTGCGACTGAAACTGATTCGCTATCCGATGTCGTGGAAACGACCGTGTTGAGGTCGATAGAAGTCTCGTCTGCACCCAACGCTCCCTCTTCAGTGTTCGCTACGTCCAAGGATGGTACTGGGCTGTTCGTTACAAACCACCACCCGCCCAAAAGAACTACTGCAGCCCCTATCCCGATAACAATCCAGTTATTTGTGCTTAATTTGTCCATATTCAGTACGTCTTAGAGGTGAGCGATTAGACTAATGCCGCCACTCTAGACCTCCTTCAGAAATAGTCAAATGTTGGCTAATATTCGACCCGGAGCGCATCCCATACGTCAGAGGTGGATACTGAGCCTTCACGAAGTATGGCGAGTTCGCCCGGACGAGTATCTACTACTGTAGAGGGCATTCGTTCCGGCAATTCCCCTGCATCGATAACAAGGTCGATGTCCGAAGCGCCTTTCCCGAGTTGAGAGAGAATTTTTTCGAGTGAGCGTTCGGGTTTTTTGCCACTTTTATTGGCACTCGTTGCTGTATAGGGTTTTGCGAATGCACGAGCTAGGGCGAGGCAAAAAGGATTATTTGACGCCCGCGCGCCGAATGTTTTGATGCCGCGTGCGATGCCTGTCTCTACAGTGGGCTTCTTTGAAAAAATGAGTGTGAGAGAGCCCGGCCAGAATGCTCGCGCCAAAACGCGCGCGTCTCCGCTTATTTCTGCATACGTTTCGAGGGCAGCAAGGCTCTCCGCCATCGCGTATATCGGTTTCTTTTCGTCCCGTCTCTTTATGCGCCGCACTTTCGCGACTGCGTCGTCTGAAAGTGCGTCGGCGCCGAGACCGTATAAAGTGTCGGTTGGATAAAGGATCACGCCGCCTCTGCGGAGAACTGTCGCCGCACTTTTTGCGGCGGCTTCTATATCAACTTCAGAAAGTGCTACGATTTTCATGCTTGAATAGTAGAGTAAAAAACGTTATTCTGCGACACGCTTGGGCGGTTAGCTCAGTTGGTAGAGCGCAACATTGACGTTGTTGATGCCACAGGTTCGAGTCCTGTACCGCCCACAAAATTGTAGGTATAGAGTTGATATAATTAACTTATGCAGCTCAATACGCGGAAAAGACAGCCCGTCGCCGCATTCTGGTACTCCGCTCTTCTTCCCCTCGCACTCTCGTTGTGTATCTTTATCTTAGGCTCTTTTTTCGCCGCGATACTTTTCTCGAGCTCCGCTTCCTGCGCCGTGGGCGCGTGCGCCTCGCTCTTGTCAGGAGTATCACTTCTCACTTTCCTCGTCGCGGTCGTAGTGCTTGCGTACCCAATCCTTTACTACCTCCTCTTCACATACGAGGTGCACGAACGCGCCCTCACCATCAACTCGGGAATACTATTTCGACAATACGAGACTATCGATTTCAATAAAATACAGACCATAGACAACGAACGCAACCCACTCCTTATGATCTTTGGACTAACTCGAGTGGAAATTTGGACCGCTTCCGCGGATCAACTGCATTCCGGTACCGGGCGCGACGCTGTGCGTATTCGTCCTCGCCCCGATACGCATTTCCTTCTAGGGAAAAACGATGCGAGCGAACTGCGAGATTACATCATGCGCACGAAAACATCTGCATAAACCATCTGTCACATGAAAGTGCTGGGAATAGAAACGTCTGCCGACGATACTGGTATTGCGCTTATCGAAGCCGATGGTACGTTCGGCGACAATTTCAGTATGGAGATACTAGCAGATGGAATCAGTTCGCAGTCCATACACACTCAATACGGCGGCATCTTTCCTGCGATGGCAAAGAAAGAACACGCGAAGAATCTGCCAATTCTTTTCGAGAACGTACTAGGCAGTGTTGAAAAAGCGCCCGCTGACATGATCGCCGTCACTGTTGGCCCTGGCCTTGAGCCATGTCTATGGACCGGCATTACATTCGCACAAGAACTCGTCAAAAAATGGAATGTCCCTGTGGTTGCGACAAACCATATGGAGGGACACATCCTCATTTCGCTACTACGAAATGAAGGGGCTGAAAGCTATCAGCTATCAGCTGTCAGCTGGCCTGCACTTGTCCTTCTTATTTCCGGAGGGCACACGGAACTTGTCTTGATGAAAGAGTTCCAGAGCTATGTGTATGTCGGACGTACGCGCGACGACGCTGTCGGCGAGGCGTTCGATAAAGTCGCACGAATGCTTGGGCTTCCCTATCCGGGCG
>CAYIJQ010000037.1:1381-5459 GCA_964363795.1 uncultured Candidatus Saccharibacteria bacterium | reverse complement strand
CATCGAGCGCGAGGATTTCGAGAAAATACTTATCGCGAACGGTATAACTCCGAAACAGAAAGAAGATATCGAACATCAGCCGCTTGCGTAGTGACGGGTTTTGAGAAAATTTTACTGGATTTGCCAGTGGATTGTTTCGTTGCCGAGGCCGTGCTGCACGTGGCCCACGGGCCAGATCTTGACGCCTTCGTCGGTGACGACTGGTTCCGTTACTTGCCAATCTTTTTTTACAAGCGTTATCGTCTTTGTATCGGGTTCGAAGCCGTAGAAGTGTGGGCCGTTGACCGAAAGAAAGTTCTCCAGCTTATCCAAGGCACCTATTTCGTCAAAAACCTGTGTATACATTTCTACGGCAACAGGGGAATTGAATACGCCGAACGCACAACATGACGAGAATTTCTTTGCCTCTGGATGTGGAGCGCTATCAGTCCCTGCCGATACAAATGAGAGGCCTTCGCGAACCATACCGCGGAGCCTTTCACGGTCCTCTCGTTTTTTTACGAGCGGCTTACAGTGGAGAAGTGCTCGGTAGCCTCCAGAAAATGCCTGACGACGGTCATACAAGAGATGGTGTGGTGTCACCGTTGTCACCAGTTGGCCCACCTTGCCGTTTTTTTCCATGAAATCTATTGCTTCGCGACTGCTCATGTGCTCGAGGGATACTTTCAGTTTTGGGTATTTCTCAAGTATGCGAGGCAGAACATCCTTGATGAACATAGCTTCTCCGTCGTACGGGTCCTCCTCTTCGTCGTGGTCGTTCAGGTGCACTTCTCCGTGGAGAAGGAGAGGCATCTCTATTTCTTCCATTTTCTTAAGTACATCTTTTGCCTCAAGGATATTCCGATAACCCCACTGTGAGTTTGTTGTTGCTCCATACGGATAGGACTTCACCGCATAGACTTTCAATCCTGCATCTCCTGAAAATCCTCGTTCTATCTCGGCGGGAGCAAGGTTCTTGGTGAGATAGAACGTCATCAAAGGCTCGAATCCGCCAGCTGGCGGATTCTCCGGTACGGCTGCGAGAATTTCTTTTTTATACTCTAAGGCTTGCTCGACCGTTTCAATGGGTGGCTCGGTATTTGGCATGATAATCGCGCGTCCGAATCGTTTTGTTGTGTACGGAGTTACGGCGCGCAAGGTCGTACCGCGCCGGAGGTGAGTGTGTGAGTCGAACGGTTTCTTGATGGTTATTGTGTCGCTCATAGCGAAAGTATACCCCGTGAGATGGCGAGCTTGCGAGCTCCACTCAGAGGGGTATACACTGCCCGAATGGGAAAAAAGACGGACGTTCCGAAAAGAGCGCTTGCTCTGCACAAGAAACTCGGGGGGAAAATTCGTATTGTGCCTGCAACTCCCGTGCGTAATCGCGCTGACCTTTCACTTATCTACACGCCCGGTGTGGCGGCAGTGTCGAGTTTTGTTGCAAAAAATCCTGCTTCTGTGCGCGAGTACACAATGAAAGGGCGCATGATCGCTGTCATCTCAGACGGTTCGGCAGTTTTGGGATTAGGCAACATCGGTGCCTTAGGAGCGCTTCCCGTCATGGAAGGGAAGTGCGCACTTTTTAAGACGTTCGCGGGCGTGGATGCGATTCCCATCGTCCTTGGTACACAAGACGTAGACGAAATAGTAGAAACTGTCATTCGCATCGCCCCTGCCTTTGGCGGCGTTAATTTGGAAGATTTTGCAGCGCCCAAGTGTTTTGAGATAGAGCGGCGACTTATTGCAGCGCTCGATATTCCCGTGATGCACGATGACCAGCACGGGACGGCGATCGTCGTTCTCGCAGCACTTATGAACGCCGCGAAGGTCGTGCAAAAGAACCTGAAAACCTTGAAAGTGGTCATTCTTGGAGCGGGAGCTGCGGGAACGGCTGTCGCGAAACTCCTTTTGCGGGCGGGATTAATGCACGTTGTTATTGTCGACAGCAAGGGAATTTTGCACCATGGTAGAAGCGATCTCGCGCATCACAAAAAAGAGTTAGCTCACGCGACGAGCCGACGCCATGGTCTATCGGGAGAATTGCATCATGCACTTGCCGGCGCCGACGCGCTCATCGGCGTTTCGGGCCCAAACCTTGTAAACGCGTCTCACATTCGTCTTATGGCGAAAGACGCAATAGTTTTTGCGATGGCGAATCCGACGCCGGAAATTATGCCGGACGAAGCGAAAAAGGGAGGGGCGGCAGTCATCGGCACGGGCCGCTCTGATTTTCCGAATCAGATAAATAACTCGCTTGCATTTCCGGGGGTGTTCCGCGGTGCATTAGATAATCACGTGCGGAAGATTACCAACGAAATGAAACTTCGGGCGGCACATGCGATAGCCGCACTCATTCCCAAACCAACCGCAAGCAAAATAATTCCCGACATGTTCGACAAACGTGTTGCGAAAGCGGTCGCAAGAGCAATACGATAAGCAAAGAACCTCACAATCCACAGTAAGTTCAGCCTCATTGAACTTTTGGGTGTACAATTGTGAAACAAGATCTAAAGGTTCAGATATGACAAGGTTTGCTGATAGAGAAAAAGCAAGAGCACTTCGCATGCACGGCAAAAGTTATTCAGAAATAAAGAAGATATTGGGCATAGGGAAAGGAACACTCAGTGGCTGGTTAAACGACATGCCACTTTCCGCAGAACAAATTAGATTATTACGCGATCTAAATCCACGACGCATCGAGAACTATCGCGAGACAATGCGCAAGAAACGGCAGTCGCGACTTGAGGGTGCTTACCTCAAAGCGCGAAAGGATATCGGGGCCCTATCTCGAAGAGATTTATTTATCGCGGGACTTTACTTATATTGGGGAGAAGGGACGAAGGCAGATCGCGGCGCCATCTGCATGACAAACACAGACCCCGCAGTAGCTCACGCCTTTCTTGGTTGGGCAAAATTAATGAGTATTCCGGAAGAAAAGCTTCAAGTGCGTCTACATTTGTATTCTGATATGGATGCAGAATCAGAAACGCGGTACTGGTCGAGAATATTGGGGCTTTCTCGCAAGCAGTTTCGTAGGCCATATGTTAAAAAATCTGCGCTGTCCGGTTTGACCTATAAAAATGGGTATGGGCACGGGACATGCAACATTCGCTTTGAAAATATGACAATGTGGGAGTACATTACTATGGCGCTGAAACGTATGCGCGAATTACACGCCCGCCCTTAGCTCAATGGTAGAGCAAACGACTTATACTCGTTTGGTTCCTGGTTCGAGTCCAGGAGGGCGGACAAAATGAAATTTAGGGAGTCTGCTGGATGTGGATTCTGCAGATTGCGCGCACCCAGAGTCATGCGACAATATCTATATGCCTACCATCTCGAAGTTTGCAGCAGTGTTACTTATTGCGTTACCTATATTCGTGAGCGCCCAGACAGTAGAAGAATTACAGGCGCAGGCGCAGGCACTTCTTCTAAAAGTCCAACAACTTCAGCAGCAGTTGGGTTCAGGGGGGACATACCAATTCCAGCAGTACAGTAATCCTTTTCCACCGTCAATTAGTCAGTTCCGTCTTGGTTACCAAGCAAAATTACCCGGCCCAGGTATTTACACTGGCTTGTCGGGAAACGAACTATACGAATATGTGATTTCAGGAGAGACAGTCGCAAATTGGACCAAGCTAGTGACCGTCAAGATATTTTCGGAGAGCAGTTCTGCCGACGCGAAAAAAGTATATGACGCACTCGGGGATTCTCTCTCAGCTTTCGACTCAAGCAGGACAGTCATAGTCAATAGAACGTATCAGGCGTCTTCTCTTATCGGAGCTCAATCCGATATTTATGTCGTGCTGTTTTACATGCCCGTGCCCGGTACAAACATAGTTGAATTCAACCTGCAAAAATATTACGTGAAGAATGGCAAGGTATACGAGGATATTTATGCGGAGCGAAGGAACCAGTCCGAAGTGAATGCTGTTCAAACAGAATGGACTGCGGCTATGGATAGATTTGTAGCGACCATATTTCCAGACCCGAATGCCGTACCGGTAACGAGCAATGTTCCTTCCGGGTCAGCGCCATACATTGATTCGAGCGCGTGTCCTCTCATAGGCCGCATTCTTTCCCTAGGTTCCACGGG
>CAYIJQ010000037.1:0-1281 GCA_964363795.1 uncultured Candidatus Saccharibacteria bacterium | reverse complement strand
TTGATTCGAGCGCGTGTCCTCTCATAGGCCGCATTCTTTCCCTAGGTTCCACGGGTGATGACGTGACACGACTCCAACAGTTTCTCGCACGCGATGCGAGTGTATATCCTGAAAGATTAGTGACGGGCTACTATGGTGCTCTCACCGAAGCGGCCGTCAGACGTTGGCAGGTGAAATTCAATATAGTGTCGTCGGGAAATCCGCAAACAACAGGGTATGGCCAGGTCGGGCCTCGCACGGCCGCAGCGATGTCTCTCCAATGTTCTACATCCGGCGGCGGAGGGGGAGCGGCACCTGCCGTTGGCGGATTCATACGCGTGACACCGATTGCGGGGAATGCGCCGCTTTCAGTTTCTGTCGAAGCAACAGTGAATACCGTCAATTCATGTGCAGGCGTTACGTACACTATCGAGTATGGCGATAACACAGCGCCGTCGCAGATCATAGTGCCGGCAGGGAGATGCACGCAGTTGGTACAGACTCTCGGACACACCTATCAATATGGAAATACCTATCAATTAACACTTGCTGCCGGGGCACACCGTACATTCGCAACCGTTACTGTATACGGTGCAGGACCGACAACGCCGACCCCTGGAACGATAGCCGATTCAGTCTCGGCAAACCCGACGACGGGGCAAGCCCCGCTCACAGTGACGTTCACGGGAATCATCAACGGCTCACGCTCATGTGGGAGCGGTACATATACGGCAGATTTCGGTGACGGGCAGACGCTTACTATTCCGTATCCGGACGGATGCCAGGCACAGTCGCTGAGTGTTACTCATCAATACACAGCGGGAGGTACGTTCAATGCGCGTCTATTCCGAGGCTCTCAAACGACTGGCACCCCCGCCGCCGCCGTTTCCATTACCGTTACAGGTGCGCCAGTGAATCTTGGACCGTTCGTTGTGACGCCGGGTATCAACAATAACCCGCTTTCTGTAGAGGTCGAGTTTGATATTGCGACACCATGCAGTATGTATGACGTAAATTGGGGCGATGGAACAGCGCATGTAACACAATCTCAGGGAAGTAATTGCGCGCAGGTCGTTACGACCAAAACATTTGGACACACCTACTCAGGTACTGGTTCGTATACGATAACGGTCACGCGTGGCACTCGCACGGACACAGCTGCCATCACCATCGCGTCGTTCTAAGGTGTCTATGCGATTCTTTCGCATTCATCCCCGCAGCAGAGCTGCGGGGAATTCTGCGTAAGTATTAAACTCGAATCGGCGGCGGCCGATTCCTATTCCAAAATAAAAGCCCCGGTCC
>CAYIJQ010000036.1:3825-5490 GCA_964363795.1 uncultured Candidatus Saccharibacteria bacterium | reverse complement strand
TCATCGTAAAAACTATTTCCGCTTTGAGACTCTCTCAACTGTCGCTTTGATGAATGCATCGAACAGTGGATGTGGCGCAAGTGGGCGCGCGCGAAGTTCCGGATGAAATTGCGTCCCGAGCATGAATGGATGTTCCTCTTTCGGTAGTTCCGCTATTTCCATGAGCTTTCCGTCTTGCCAACGACCCGAAAAAACGAGGCCTGCTTTTTCAAGCTGGTCTACATACTTGGGGTTTATTTCGTAGCGATGGCGGTGACGTTCTGATATCTCTTTTTTTCCATACGCCTCCGAAGCAATCGTTCCCTCTTTCAGGACACAAGGGTACGCACCGAGTCGCATTGAGCCGCCGTAATCCTTCCGCGCCAGCTTCTCGCGCTGACCGGCGAGAATATCTATCACCGGATGCGGGGTCTTCGGATTTATTTCTGTCGTATTCGCGTCTTTTAGCTTCGCCACATTGCGCGCGTATTCGATAACGAGCATATGAAGGCCATAGCAGAGGCCGAAATACGGAATCTTGTTCTCACGCGCGAACTGCGCGGCTTTGATCTTCCCCTCTATTCCCGTTTCCCCGAATCCACCGGGTACGATAATACCGTCATATTGCCCGAGAGATTCAACCGGAAGAGTCCCGTCTTGGATTTCTTTCGCATTGATCCAAGCTATCTCCGGCTTCACACCTTGCGTGTATGCAGAAAATTTAATTGCTTCTATTACCGAGAGGTACGCATCGGAAAGAACGAAGTCTCCTGTATCAAAATACTTGCCGACGATGCCTATTTTCACGGTGCCGTTCCCATTGTGAGCATGTTCTGCGAAATTTTTCCACACGGAAAGATCAGCAGGCGGTGCATTTTCTTTCCCAAGCGCTTCCAAAAGAATGTCGGAAAGTTTGTCGCGCTCGAAATTGAGCGGCACATCATAAATTGAATCGACGTCGGGTGCCGATATGATGCGCTCGGCAGGTACGTTACACCATATTGCTAATTTTTCTTTCCGCTTCCTATCCAAGCGATGCGTAGAGCGTGCGATGATGATATCCGGCTGCACACCGTATGAATTGAGCATGCGCACAGCATTCTGTGTCGGCTTCGTTTTCATTTCACCCAAGGCACCTGGTACGGGCAAGAATGAGACCATTACAAAAAGAACGTCGTCAGGATTGAGAAGATGCATCACGCGCGCGGCCTCAATGAAAAGCGCGTTCTGAAAATCGCCGATGGTACCTCCTATCTCGACGACAGAGACATCCGAGCCGGAGTTGTTGGCCGCGCGTTTCAGGCGTTCGGTTATCTCATCGCGCACATGCGGGATAGCTTCGACGCACTTTCCTCCGTAATCTAGATTCCGCTCGTGCTCGATGACCGAACGATAGACCATACCACTCGTCATGTAATCATCGGGACCAAGATCGCGATCGAGGAACCGCTCGTAGTTGCCCATGTCCTGGTCAGTCTCAAGTCCAGAATCAAGAACGAACACTTCCCCGTGTTCTATCGGGTTCATAGTTCCTGCATCCACGTTTAAATACGGGTCAACTTTGACGAGATTTACGGAGAGTCCACGCGCAGTCAGTAGTTTTCCTATTGAAGCGGTCGCAATGCCTTTGCCGACACCCGACATGACACCCCCGATGACAAAGATGTACTTGTGCCCATTCTTTTT
>CAYIJQ010000036.1:0-3725 GCA_964363795.1 uncultured Candidatus Saccharibacteria bacterium | reverse complement strand
CATACGGTCTCTACTCTATCACGCCCGCAAGTACCGTCTCACAGCTAAATAACTGGATAACGCACCGAGAGCGATGCCGGAACCCATAATGATGAAAAAGAGAGTGAAAAATGAGTCGACATAGTAGGAGAATACGTTGAATTCTCCTAAGAAACGCTCAGATGCGGGGCCCAGCCAGAGCGTTGCGGGATACAGAAGTAAGAGCACGAAAAAGCCGCTAATGACCCCGTACAGTACACCGGCAACCATAAATGGCCCCCGAACGTACCAATGCCCTGCTCCCACAAGATTCATGACGCCGATCTCGTCGCGTGCCGTATAGATAGTGAGTCGGATGGTATTAAAAGCGATAAGAAGCGAGCATAGGCCAAGGATGAGTGCTATAGCATATCCGATCCGCTCCGATGTTTGAATTATGTTCGTCAAGCGATCGATGGCTGTCTTGTTCTGCGAGAAATTCACTTTGTCGATAGAGGCTCCTGCGCCAGTGCCCAATCCTTGCTGACTCTCCAAGAATGTACTGATGGACTCGTATTGGCTCGTATCTTTCGCACGTACGCCCAATGACGCGCCGAGTGGGTTTTCTCCGAGTTCATCCAGCGCTTGGATAGTAAGCCGGTCGTTTTTGTGCCGCTCGCGAAATTCTGCGATAGCGGCTTCTCGTGTCGTGTACGCCACTGATACGACCTCCGGCAATGCTTCGAGAGAGTTTTTTATTTGCATGATGTCGCTTTCGGAAGCATCCGTCAGGAAGTACACAGTCACATCGACTTTTCCGGAAAGATCGTGCAGTGTCGTCTTCAGTGCAGCACCCGAGATGAGAACACCTGCGAGCACGAAAAGCGTTATTGTCATAATGAGAACTGCGGCGAGCGAAACGAATCCATTCCGTATGAACCCAATAAGGCCATATCGCGCTACCCTCTTCATGTTTATCCATGTGCTCATATGCAAAGTATACTCTGGTTCTCGCGCGTATTTTTTCTACAAGATGTATTTTCCCATTTTGTCGTCGCGTACGATGTGACCTTGATCCATGGTGACTACGCGCCGACCGACAGAATCAACGACACTCTTGTTGTGTGTCGCAAGAAGAACAGTCGTACCGAGGTCATTGATCTTCTTTAGTATCTCGACGACGTCACGCGTGTTGATAGGGTCCAAGTTCCCTGTCGGTTCGTCAGCTATTAAGACATCGGGCTGATTTACGATAGCGCGCGCAATAGCAATGCGCTGTTGTTCGCCGCCAGAAAGCTGCCCCGGAAAACTCCACATCTTGTCAGGAAGCCCCACGAGATCCAGTACGTGAGGCACGTCAGCTTCGATGTCTTCATCGCTTTTCCCCGCGACCTCGAGCGCGAATGCGATGTTCTCATACACAGTTTTCATGGGTAACAAACGAAAGTCTTGGAAGATGGTGCCGATTTTGCGGCGTAGTTTACGCAATTCTGCTGAGGATAGCCCCGCGATCTCGCGAGAGCCGAAGTAGACGGCTCCTTCGGTTGGCACAACTTCCGCAAACAACATCTTGAGGAGCGTTGATTTCCCGGCTCCGGAGTGCCCTACGATCGAGACGAATTCCCCCGGGTCGACTTCTAAAGTAATATCCTCGAGCGCAGGAAATCCTCCGCCATAAATCTTCGTCACTTTGTCGTAAAAAATCATATGGATAGAAAAACAAAGGAATCACGCGCACTGAGAGCCCATGGACATACAGTATACCTATTCTGTTCCCGTATCCAAAACATTTTCTGCATCAATGAATGACTGGATATCGCCTTCGAGCACTTTCTCAACATCACGGCGCTCATGGTCTGTGCGATGGTCTTTTACAAGCTGGTATGGGTGAAGCACGTAGGAGCGGATCTGACTACCCCACTCTATTTTCGTCGAGGAACCGGCCGAAAGTCCTCGCGCCTCCTTTTCTTGCGCCTCTTGTCTCATCTGAAAAAGCTTGCCGCGAAGCATTTCCAATGCTTTCTCGCGATTCTGTTGTTGACTCCTCTCGCTCGTAACATGCACCGACATCCCCGTCGGCGTATGCGTCATGCGTACTGCGGTATCGCGCTTGTTGACGTTCTGGCCGCCGGGGCCGCCGGAGCGTGCAACGGTTATTTCAAGTTCATTTTCTGGAATATGTGCTTCACCGACGTCGGGCAGTCGCGGTAGAACTTCAACAAGCGAAAAAGAGGTCTGCCGTTTCCCTGCCGCGTTGAATGGAGACATGCGGACAAGGCGGTGCACACCAGCTTCACGTTTCAAAGCGCCGTATGCACTGCCTCCATTCACTTCAAAAGAAACACTCCGATATCCGCCCATAGGATTTTGATTTGAGGACAAGAGCGCTGTTTTCCATCCGCGCGCGGCCGCGTATTTTCCGTACATTTCGAAGAGCATGCGTGAGAAATCTTCTGCATCATCACCGCCCGCACCTGATACAACGGTAACGATAGCATCCCCTTTGTCGTATGTTCCTACTCCCGCAAGTTTTGCCTTGAGGTCCTGATATTCCTTGAGAATTGCCTGCGCCTTGTCCTTATCTGCCCAAAAATCCCCGGCCCCCATCGCCGTTTCGATCTCCTGTATGCGCGTTTCTATCAACTCCTTCTGCATCTTCGGCAGTATACCCCATGAGATAAAAACTCTTGAGTCATCTGTTGTTTCCGAATACTGCGACCTGTCGAAACGCATCTCAAAATCTGTTACGACTATCTCACGGGGTATAACAAACCGTTTCGCAGATGAGCCTATCCGCGATTAAGAAGTGAGACTCGATACATGGCAAACATAAGAACAAGGGCGGCTAAGTACTGACTTATTGCGAGCACCGTTCCATACAAGAAGTAGTCAATAAAAATTGCCGTGAGTGGAAATGCGAGCTCAACGATCGTAGCAATGCCTACTCGAGTGTGTTTGAGACCCCGGTAATAAATCCACAGTGCTGCCACTCCTGTCGAAACTGCTATCAATCCTAGTGTCGCGAACTGTGTTGACGTTACCGTTGCAAGAGTAGGAGCTGCGCCAAGAGCGAACACTACTATGAGCGCGATGGGAACCGTGATGAGGAACCTGAGCCCTGTCACAAAGGTATGCGAGTGACCGAGGAGTACATATCGTGAGAACGCTGTCGAAGAACCCCACGCGACTGCTGCGAGGAATGCGTACAAAGCTGCCGTTACATAAGCGCCCCCTTCCGCGAAATTTACGACCCCATTCGGAAATGTGACAAAATAACCTCCAAGAAGCGCCATCGCTGCCCAAATGGCATACGGCTTTGTAATTTTCTCCTTCAAAACAATCCATGCGGCAAGGACAGCAAAGATCGGCTGAAGTTTCTGGATAAGAAAGACGACCGAGAATTGGATGAAGTTCACCTTAAGGAGCGCCGTTGTGAAAAATAGTGTTCCCAACACTCCTGAAAAGAGCGCGACAAGTCCTATTGCACCCCATTCATTCTTCGAGAGCCTCTCCCCTTTCCATGCGCGGAAAAGGAACGGTGATATCACGATAAGCCCTATCAAGTGCTCGAAAAAAACGATGGTGATGGGTGGAAGGTCGAAAAGCGAACGACGTAGTACTCCATCTAGTCCCCAGAGAACTGCGGCAATAAAAATAAGAAATGGACCTGAAGACATTGTCTGCATGAATTTGAATAGTTAAAAATAAAAAAACCCATTCCTTCGGGGTTTTATAGCACAAGCATCCGCACTAACTAAACGGATGTT
>CAYIJQ010000035.1:0-6113 GCA_964363795.1 uncultured Candidatus Saccharibacteria bacterium | reverse complement strand
CGCGAAGGCTACAAGAAGCACCTCGGTGAATTTGCCCGTAAAACCGTCACCATCGATACAAGCGGCGCCACAGAGGATGCTTGGAAGAAAACGGAGGAAGCGCTACAATCTTTCATATAAATACAATATGGTATAAGTTCCTCACATATCCGGTTACGAATTAAATTCTCCCTATGGAACTCTACCCTCACGTAAAAAAGCAAGACAAAGAAATATACAAGGCACTCATGGGCGAAGAGAAACGCCAGGCGGAAGGGCTTGAGCTCATCCCCTCCGAGAATTACGTTTCGAAGGCTGTGCGCGAGGCCAACAGCTCTATTCTCACCAACAAATACTCGGAAGGATACCCGGGCAAGCGCTACTACGGCGGGCAGACCTATACCGACATCGTCGAGGATATCGCGCGCGATCGAGCCAAGAAGCTCTTTAGTGCAAAATTCGCCAATGTCCAGCCGCATGCGGGAGCACCTGCAAATATCGGTATGTATTTCGGTCTGCTTGAGCCGGGCGACACGGTCTTGGGCATGGACCTTTCACACGGCGGCCACCTCACCCACGGACATCCTGTCACCTACCTCACCAAAATATTCAGATTCGTCCGCTACAAGATGAAGAATGTCGATACCGGCGAGATCGACTACGACGAGATGCGCGAGGTTGCGAAGAAGGAGAAACCGAAAATAGTGCTTGCGGGCTACTCGGCTTATCCCCGCGAGCTTGATTACGCTAAGTTCGTGGAAATTGCGCGCGAAGTAGGGGCATACGCTGTTATGGACATCGCGCACATCGCGGGCCTTATCGCAGGCAAGGCGATGAAAAATCCTTTTGACTTCGGTTTCGACATCATGACCACAACGACACACAAAACGCTCCGCGGCCCCCGCGGCGGCATGATACTCACGCGCGAAGACGAGGCTTTCGCGAAGAAAATCGACAAGTCCATATTCCCCGGTCTCCAGGGCGGCCCTCTGATGAACGCGATAGCCGCAAAAGCCGTTGCGTTCGGCGAGGCGCTGAAACCCTCCTTTAAGGATTACGCGGCGCAGATATTGAAGAACGCAAAAGCGATGGAGGTTGTGTTCAAGAAAGCCGGCATTCGGATGATTACCGGCGGGACTTCGAGCCATCTTATTCTTGCCGATGTCTTCGGTTCACTCGGAATAAGCGGCAAGGAGGCCGAAACGCTCCTCGACGAGGTCGGCATCACGCTCAACAAAAACACTATCGCCGACGATGTGCGCGGCCCCATGGATCCTTCCGGCATCCGTTTTGGCTCGCCTGCGATAACAACGCGCGGTTTCAAAGAGAAAGAGTCAGCGCGCGTCGCCGAGCTCATGGTAGATGCAATGAAAAACAAGAGCGACGAAAAAAGACTTGTCTTGATACGCGAAGAAATCCGGACGATGTGCGCGAAGTTCCCTATCCCCGAATCGTTCGTCTAATACGCAGTGTCCGGGTATAATGCCCTGCACACATGCCCGACATTGACCTGACAGCGCTCGTACAATTCATTGGTTATCCTGGGCTTTTTGCGGTGAACTTCTGGCCGTCTGTGCTATGAACCGATGAGATTGCGTGGAAGGCTGTCCTTGAAAAGGATCGCTACGGATTCTGATTATTGCGATACACTGGGAAAAGCTGTCTGGCTAACGCGTCTGTTTCAGTCTGCCATTGTAACAACTGCTCAGATGTGTACGTTATCGGTTTGTCTCCAGCAGGGAACGAAAAAGGAGAGGTGCGTGCCCATGTATTCGGGGTCAACCGCGTGTAGAGTGGCTCCTGCACCCCGTGTGCGTAGAGCGCCGCGTCGAGTACATTCTGGATTTTTTGCATCTGGGGGTCTTTGTCTGCCGTCAGCTTAAATCCGATCGGGTCTTCAATATATAGCTTGAATGCCTCCGCTGTTAGCTCATTCATATTCCCTATCGCATAATCGCCAAATACAAGAGATGGCTGAAACGAATCTAATGATTCGGATCCACCGAGCGGGACACCATAAACATAATTTGAGACTTCCTTCATTGCCTCGTTGGGCACAGTAGGATTGGTCCAATCAATGGGTTCCGCAGTTAAGAGATTTCTTATCACTTTGTGACCCATCTCGTGAGTAAATACGTCTTTTTTGGCGAAACTTTCAAATGTTGAGCTGAACAAGATGATATCGTCAGCGTAGAAACCAGAAATGCCAAACATGTTTTCTGCAATCATTACGCGCAATTCTGAGCTAGGAAGGAAGGGGCTCTTCCATATCTCTTGCGGGAATTCCCCTAATTGATTGACTACTTGTCCAAGCTCGACCGCGAATTTTCTCGCTCCTATCATGGGAATAGGACTCGAAAAAATAGTGCCCATAGAAAAGCCTATAATTTCCTTTACTGATTTCCCCCCTTCCAGTGATTCGTCCTTAACCCTTAGTTTGCCTTCCGTTATATTTCCTATCTGCAAAGCCAGATCTTGAACCTCATAGAGTTCCGCGCCTCGCTCCTGTAAAGCTCCAAGGACCTCGGGATCAAGCCCTTTTGGCAGTCCTAGTTCTCTGTCGTACCAGTTTGGCACTCCTTCTTGCGGCATAAATTTGTCGACAGCCGTTTCCATCCATGACTCGTCCGCCTTACTCATGCCGGCACGAATTTTTTCTGCGCTCTGTTCTGGATAAAGCGCCGAGACTAGCTCGCCCGTCGGCAGGACAAGATACTCCTGGCCATCCTGCGTTTTGCGCACCACCTCTCTCACGCATACACCCCCACCCTCGCAATCTGTCGAGAGACCCGAGAACAGGCTTACGAATTCTTCATTGCTTCGTGGTTTTATTTCCGCTCCAATTACTTCTAGTGGTATTTTAGTCACTGACGCCGTTCTTTCGAGAGAATCTTTGATGTCCTTCAGCTTTGATTGATTCCAGTCTTTGGATAATGCTTCGACTTTCTTCTTGAGTGCTTCGTTATTCGGATCATCCGCGAGCGCCTTTTCCGCTCTTTGAAGTTGTTGAAGGAGATCCTTTGATCTATCTGAAAGCTCGACAGGAATTTCTCCCCGCTTCGCTAGCGATTCAAGCGTCGTGGTGATAGAGCATTGCCCGGTCGCTTCATCGCAGGGTGTTGTGTAGACGATCCCCTCTACAAGATCGACGCGAGTACATAAGTCCTTTGCCCATCGCTGTCCATTCGCATAATTCGATATTTTGTCTACATCGCCAGGTTTACAATAATACACTGGACAGGAATAAGCGCTTTTCCTCTCTGGTGCATCCTGGTTCGAACCGTCAAGATTCTGATAACTTTTATGAGTACAGCTTCTTTTTGGCTTCATGCCATTGGGGCAGCGTTGAATGGTGGTAGGGGCATTTGCGGGACACTCATGTGCCTCCTCCACTTGTGGAATGAGTCTTACCGTTCCACCTTCTTGAGAAATAGCATAAAGAAAACCCGGCACACAATCTTGTATAAGCACCGAGACAGGATCCTCGCCAAGTTTTTTCTGATAAGATACCTCTCGTTCGCACGCGTAGTTGACCTGAATTTCAAAGTTCGTTGGTCTTTCAATAATTTTACCACTGTCCGGCTCCAAGAAATGTTTCGGCTTGCTCGACTCGATAGAACTCCTGGGAAAGAGAGGAGGAGGGGTCGGAGTAAACTGGCCGCGTGTAGAGCCCGGCTTAAACTGTTCTGGAGCGACTGCCGACGGAATCTCAAAGATGGGTTGTTTTATTTTTGGTGGTGACGCTGGCGTTGCCTCTTCAGGGGCAGGCGGCGAGATGTCTTTTGGCGCAGGAGCGGGTTCTTTGGACGGGTTGGTTAGATTCGTAGTTAGATTCGGATTCTTTTGAACCAATTTCCAGTAATCATCCGGGACGCCTGCAAATCCAGGGGCAGGCGGCGGGCTGTCTTTTGGCGCAGGAGCGGGTTCTTTGGGCGGGTTGGTTAGATTCGTAATTAGATTCGGATTCTCTTGAACCGATTTCCAGTAATCATCCGGGACGTCTTCAAATGGGTTTCTGGCGGGTGGTGCGGTGTCTGTCGGTGCAGGAGTGACGCCGGCTAACTTTGCATATTCGTCCGGTGAAATGACTGATACGTCCATCGTTTCATCTTCTTCCTTCTGCACCTGAAGAAAGCTGGGGTTGACGCTGATAACCGTGTTCTTATATGCATCGTTATAGTAGAGCTCACGCCGTAGATCACCCACCGTTTCCACGCCCACCATGACCTTCGTGGCGTCTACGTCCGGCTTTCCATCTTTCCCTATCGGTGTAATGGTAATGGAGCCCTCAGGAATCGGCGTATTTTGGTCCATCTCCCGCATCACAATGGGTTTACCAGAGGAGCCAGCAACTGCAGTAGGCATGAGTATTGTTCGACCTGACACCTCATCCTCATATACGAACTTGCTCAAATCGGTCTCTGACGTCACGAGCGGTGGGGCGTCTGTCTCGGGATTATACGGTCGTGTCTCTGCAGGCTCGAGCCAACCAATCCTGTGGCCCCACTCGGCAGTAGTGTCTTTCGCCGCCTCGAACACGGGGTTCAAGGGACTCAAGATATTGAGCCACCCCCCAGTTGACTCGGAGGATGGAGGTACTATCCCGGTGACCGATGAGGAAAGGCCGGGTTTGTTTGACGCCTGTTCTGGGTTTTTTGGTGCTGCTTTCGCGTCAGGGGCACCGCTGTCCGCGGGATTGGCCCCAAAGCCTGTGTACGGCGTGGTTCCCGGCAGAGCGCTGGATGATTTTGAAGTGACACCCGAAGGATTCTGGGCGGGAGCGTCCGGTAGCGAAATAAGTGATACCGCCTTATCGCCGAGATTACTCAGCTCTATCTGCTTAACTCTCGCCTCTGCCGCGAGCGACGCAGCTTCCTCGGCGAGCTCCTTCTTTTCACCGGCGCAAGCGGGACCGTAACAGCTGGCGAGCTCTCTGATTCTGGACGCCACGTCGTCTTGGCGCTTGGTAACCGCCGCAAGCTCTTGCTGTGTTGATTCTTTCTCGACGTATAGGGAGAGGAGTGCATTTTGCACCGAGGGCGGCAGATTCAATCCGCTTATAAGCATCGCTTGCCGTTCGGGAGTCTCATCCCGCAAGATCTCCTCAAGACCCTTCACGCGCTTACTAGAAATGTCGAGGTTCTTCCCGACATCCGCTGAACCAGCGGGACGACATTTGTTGGACGTATAAGATTGAGGGTCGGAGACGCAATAACTCACGGTGCACGGACTCGGGACTCCGAAAACGCAGCTCGTTTTTGGCTCCTCGCGTGTCAGAGAGCATCTATAATCTACTGCGGGTGCATCCCCATCCTTACAGTCGTATGGATAATTATTTGTTGGCAGGATGGTGAGCGTTCCGCCGTCTTCATAAACGATATAGTGAAAACCTGGCTGACACGTTTGTGTAAACGCAGTGGGGTTGTTCTGAATGGGTATCTGTTGCTTGCAAGCGTAGTTGACGATGCAGTCTCTCGCTATGCATTTCTGCGGTTCAAAGAACTCATTGGGAGATGGCTTCGTTGTGGCGGCAGAGAACGCTAGCATCGGTATGACTAGCGCAACACCCGCTACTACCAGCGGTATTCTCTTCATGATACCGATGGAGGTTTTCGGCGTACCAGCAGTATCAGCGCTATCACGAACGGCGGGATTGCAAGCGCGAGGTAGCCAAGCCACAAGCTCACGCTCGCGTACATGGCGGGGCCGTTGAAGGGATAATAGAGAATCCAATCGAAGCATGCGACGACGAGTACCCACGCGCAGGCGCACATGGCTGCCTCTTTGAGGTTCTTTACTCTCATCCCGAGGGATGCTGAAGCGGAAACCGTGACTATGGCAATGGTTAGAGCGATGGCGCCCACCGTCGTGCCGGTGAACCCGTATATCGCCAAGAGGCGCCATGCAAATTGCACGACCGCATACACAACTATCCCCCAGCCCACAAGGCGCACGAGATACATGTATCTATCATAGCTTGACCGAGGGAGCGGTGAGGCCGAGAATCTGTAGAAAAGTGGACATTGTCAATGTGCAAAAAGTTCCCTATTCCGGATTCGTTCGTCTAGTACGCAGTGTACGGGTATAATGCCCTGCACATGCCTTTTCTTCCTGAAATCGACCTGACGGCGCTC
>CAYIJQ010000034.1:0-6140 GCA_964363795.1 uncultured Candidatus Saccharibacteria bacterium | reverse complement strand
TAAAAAATACAAAACCGCGAGAGATTTCGCGAAAGCGAACCGTACCATATTCCGAAAAGAAATCTCTTCGATTCCATTCTTTCGCAATAAGACGAAAGCAATTCTCGCGACCGCAAAGATAATTGCACGAGACTTCGACGGTAAAATTCCGAGAACCGCAAGCGCACTCGTAGCCCTTCCCGGTATCGGTTACAAAACAGCGCACGTTATTTTAGGTGAGCTCTATAATCAGTGGGAAGGCATCCCGACTGATACGCATGTAAAGCGTTTCGCACGTCGTTTCGACCTCTCCGATAATACTGACTTACAGAAGATCTCTCACGACCTGGAGAGGCTCATTCCCAAAAAAGACTGGAAATATGTTAATAATGGATTGGTACTCTACGGTCGTTATGTGTGCCCAGCCCGGCCTCATGAGTGTGCAAAGCATCCTTTGACGAAACTCTGGCCAAAAGCCGCAAAAATATGGCTTAAAACAACATAATTATGAAGCTTATCATTAACAATCTTGCAACAGAATACACAGACGAAGGTACAGGCTCGATACTCCTCCTTCTTCCTGGATGGATGAATACGTTGCATAATTTCGACGAACTCACATCTCGATTGGTGTCAAAATATCGGGTAGTACGTCTCGACCTCCCCGGTTTCGGTGGAGGTACCGAACCTCCACCTTCTGATTGGCATGTGGGGGATTACGCATCTTTTGTGAAAGCATTCACTGAAAAGCTCGGGCTTACGTCATACGCGCTTGTCGGGCACTCATTCGGGGGAAGAGTCGCCGTTAAAGGAACGGCGCAAGGCCTTCTCCGCCCAACTCATCTCATACTCATGGGAGCGGCAGGGATCGCAAAACACAGAACATTCCGAAATCGTTTTTTTACAGTTCTAGCAAAAATCGGAAAAATATTGCTTTATATTCCCCCACTGTTTTTGTGGCGAAAGCAGTTACGCAGGAAACTGTATGAAAAACTCGGGAGCGACTATCTGGCTGCAGGTGCTATGTCGCGGGTGTATCTCAACGCTATTCAAGAAGATTTGCAGGAATATGCGCGAAGGATATCCATCCCCACACTTCTCATATGGGGAAGCGAAGATAGAATGACCCCTCTTGCGGATGGAAAATTGTACGCTGAAATCATCAAAGGTTCTAAGTTGGAGGTATTCAATGGGGCAGGTCATTCTGCCTATCGCGAGCGGTCACAAGAAATCGCGCAACTCATAGCAGATTTTGTTGTATGACGGGTATGAATCGTTGGCTTTCTCGCCGTCATCCGCAGTACATTCGAAGCCTCGTCTACATGCTGCAGGCGAGTGAGTACAACATTGCTGATTTTTTCAAATGGCACGAGCGAGCGAATGATTTCAGGAATGTTGAAAGGCGCAAACAGTTGATGTTCACACCAAAGGCGGTTTCACTTTTCGTATTTGGTTGGGTTGTTCTTTTTGCAACGCTTGGTAGCGCTGTATTTATTTTCTTGCATACAACAATTCCGTGGAACTACATACTCTCGACGCTCTTAGTGCTTGAAACTCCTCTTGTTGTCATGAACGGTCTACTATTTGCCGTTGTCGGTATGCACATAATTCAACGTCCGGTCGAATGGCTTGTCGCCCTTAGCACAAAACAGATGCTCGCATCTCATAAAGGCGTCAAGATTGCGATAGCTGGTAGTTATGGAAAGACCAGCATGCGTGAAATTCTCAAGACTGTATTGTCCGAAGGGAAAAAGGTAGCGGCCCCGCCGTATAGTTACAACACTCCGCTGGGAATTGCAAAGTTCGTGCGAACTCTCAAGGGGAACGAGGAGGTACTCATATTCGAGCTAGGTGAATATTACCCGGGCGATATACAGAAACTTGCGCGAATGATACGACCGGAGTGGGGCATTATCACTGGTGTAAACGAAGCGCATCTTGAAAAATTTAAAACGCTCGAGAGGGCTACGGATACCATATTCGAGCTTGCAGAACATATCGAAGCATCACATCTCTATGTGGATGGCAAAAATGAACAAGCGTGTAAGCGCGTAAAGAGTGGTAACGTCACGTATACGCGCGGTGGAACTACAAAGTGGAAGGTAACCGAAGCGGCTACGGATCTTTCAGGTACGACGTTCAAAATAACTGACGGAAATAATGTAATACATGGAACATCAAAACTTCTCGGTCTCCACATGCTCGGGCCATTGGTCGCCGCTGCCGATATTGCCTCGCGCCTCGGCTTAACCAATGAGCAGATAGCGCGGGGCTTCGCAAAGACAAAACCTTTTGCGCATCGACTCGAGCCTAAACAATGGGCGGATAGCGTGATATTTCTCGATGACAGTTACAACGGCAACCCAGACGGCGTGCGTGCGGCGATAGCATTCCTAGCATCGGTCGAAGGCCGGCGTTTTTATGTGACACCTGGTCTTGTTGAGGCGGGCCCGCGTGTGCGGGAGGTACATGAAGACATCGGCAGGGAATTAGCAAAAGCTGGTATCGAAAAAGTTGTCCTTATCAGGAATTCAGTCACACCGAATATTGAGGCGGGGCTCAAATCGGCGGGTTTCAAGGGCGAACTCCTCTCTTATGACGATATGCCAGCGTGCCTTGCGGCGCTCCGAGCTCTCTCGCTCCCGGGCGACATTATCCTTGTGCAGAACGATTGGCCGGATCAGTACGCTTGACGTATCAGGAACTCTTTCTCGGCAAGGGTTTTTGGGGTCGCATAATTTTCTGCTGAAAATTTGCTCATGCTCAGCCCGCCGGCCTGCGCAAGACCCCAAAACCCCTGCCTTCGACGAGTTCCTGGAATGGGGTAGAATTGGGAAATGCAGAAAACCGTCGCGGTTATTTTCGGAGGTAAGAGCGCAGAACACGACGTCTCCATCATTACAGCTCACGTCCCCATAATTGATTCGCTCCTCGCAAGCAAAGAATTCAAGGTTGTGCCGGTCTATATTACAAAAGAGGGCAAGTGGTATTCAGACAGCAAGATGAACGACCTCGCATTTTTTAAAGATCCGAACTATGAAGCGAAGCTTGCATCGAAAAAGCCTGTGCAACTTTCTTTCGAGAACGGCCTTAGTTTCGTCTTTCCTGGATTATTCTCGAAGCATGTTCACATAGATGTTGTCTTTCCCGCCATGCACGGCACGTATGGAGAGGACGGCTCCCTCATGGGACTTTTGCGTATGGCCGGCGTCCCGTTCGTTGGTTGTGATTTGTTCGCTTCGGCGGTTGCAATGGATAAAGTGCTCACGAAGCAAGTTGTTGCCGCGGAAGGAATGCCCGTCGTGCCGTATGTATGGTTCACGCGTGCACAGTGGGAGAAAGAAAAAGAGACGTTGCTCGCAAAGATAGGAGAATTGCACAAGCCGCTCTTTGTAAAGCCGGTTCATCTCGGTTCTTCTATCGGCATGGCGAAAGTCAAGGATGACGCAGAACTTCAGAACGCCATAGAAGTAGCTCTACATTATGACGACAAGGTTCTTGTAGAGAATGCAATTGAGCCGTTGCTTGAAATTACACTTCCTATCATGGGAAATGACGAGCCTCGCGTTGCAGAGTGTGAGCGCCCTCTCAACAAGACCGAGTTCTTTGATTTCAAAGATAAGTATCTTTCTGGGGGCGGGAAGTCCTCCGGAGGAGGATCCGCCTCCGGCGGAAAAGGCGGAAGTGGCGGTGCTAATACCGAATACAGTGAAGTACCTGCAAAGGTCAGTGAAGAAATGACTCGAAAGATAAAAAACCTCGGCATACGCGTCTATAAAACGCTCGGTTGCACGGGCATCGCACGCGTTGATTTCCTTATCAACGCGAACACCAACGAAATATTTGTGAACGAAGTAAACACGCTGCCGGGAAGTCTCTATCACCACAATTGGAAGAAGGTAGGTGTTTCCAATATGGAACTTGTCCTGGGGCTTGTGAAGCTCGCTGAAGACCGTTTTGCCAAGATGAAAAACACCGCGTACACTTTCCAGTCCGATATTTTGAAAAAGGTAGGAGGCTCAAAGACGCAATCATGAGACAAAAACGCAGAGTGGCGATATTTGATGTGGACGGAACCATCTTTCGCTCAAGTCTTTTGATACAGGTTGTTAATAGGCTCATTGAGGTTGAGGCCTTTCCGAAGGAGGCGCGAAAGATATATGAGCGTGAGCACGAGCGATGGCTCGATCGCGAGGGTGATTATCAGGAGTACATAGACGCTGTTGTGCACACGTTCTTGAAGCATCTTAAGGGTGTGTACTACGGGGTTTTGGCTGATACAGCGGAGGATATCGTGAATGAGCAGTGGAAACGCACCTATCGCTATACGCGCGATCTCCTGAAAGAACTGAAGAAAAAGGACTACTATCTTTTGGCGGTGTCTCACTCACCGAAAACTGTGTTGGATAAATTTTGCCCGCGCCTTGGTTTCGACAAGGCATATGGGACGATTTATGAAATTGGACCGCAGGACTGCTTCACGGGAAATATCGTGGATCCGCATCTCATATACAACAAGGCGGCCATCATTCATCGCGCTATAGAGAAAGAAGGGTTGACGCTCGCGCACTCAATAGGAGTAGGGGACACGGAGTCGGATATTCCGATGTTAGAACTCGTCGCGCGGCCTATTTGCTTCAATCCGAACAAGAAGCTATACCGGTACGCGAAGCTCAAAAAATGGAAGGTGGTGGTGGAGCGGAAGGATGTGGTGTATGAACTCTGACGTCGCGTCAAGAAATGTATTTTTGCCGTCGCTATCTGCGCCTACTGGCGCAGCGCTGACTCTCGGCTCGCCAGCCTGCGAGACACGGCAAAAATACATTTCTCGCCGCTCCTCAGAGAAGGGTCTGGGGCTGTTTAGGAAAAAAGTGTGGGGGTATTGGAAAAAGGACGGTCGGCATAACTTGGCTTGGAGGAAAACGGAAGACCCATATCGGATTCTGGTATCCGAAGTAATGCTCCAGCAAACACAAGTTTCAAGGGTGGAAGTAAAGTACAGAGAGTTCTTGAAAGCGTTTCCGAATGTACGTGCACTCGCAAAAGCACCGCTCGCAGATGTTTTGAAAGTCTGGAGTGGGATGGGATACAACCGGCGGGCAAAGTATTTGCATGATGTCGCGCAAGTCATAGTAGGAAAATATGAAGGTCACGTGCCGCGTGACTATGCTTCACTGCGTGCATTACCCGGAGTAGGTGATTACACCGCCAAAGCCGTTCGTGTTTTTGCGTTTAATGAACCTGAAACTCTCATCGAAACCAATATCCGCACCGTCTATATTCATCGGTTCCATATATGGAACCGAGGGAAAATATTCGATAAAGACTTACTACCATATATGGTAGCGGCGGCAGAAGCGCAAAATCCTAGAGAGTGGCACTGGGCGCTGATGGATTATGGTGCGCATCTTAAACGGTCAGGCGTACGAGTGAATGTCCGAAGTACTCATTACACGAAGCAGTCGAAATTCGAAGGTTCGTTGCGCCAAGTCCGCGGGGCAATTCTTAAAGCGCTTGCACAGAACATGCCAATTAACGACCTACGAGGTCGTTATTCGGACCGGTTTGATGAGGCGCTCGCTTCGCTCGCGCTTGATGGGCTTATTAAAAAATTAAGTGCCACGAAATAGAAGCTGGCGTGATAATCAAAAACAGGCAGCGCCGACATCCCCCTCATGTCGGCGCCTAAGGCAGAATCCACTTTAGCGGCGTGTTCAGCTCTTCCCAAGTCACGAACAGTTCTGGCGCCCATAGCTTTGCGGCTATAAGCAAGAACAGAACAAATATCGTGAGGAGAAAATTGCCCACGGGTCCTTGTCCAAGGACCTTTTTCCCGAACGCGTCGCTCATGATGAGCAGCCCGATAAATGCGATGGGGAATGTCCACCAGGCCCATCCGAAGTAAGTCGCCAAGTCGACGACCAGGGTGCCTGCAAGAAATTGTGCCGCCACCCTTTTCCAGGTAGGCCGTCTCACTACCACGCGCTGTGGTTTTTTGGCCATCTAACCCTCCCTTTGGTTAGCCGGGGACGATTATACGCTCACAATAACAGGAATGACAATCGGACGCTTAAGGGTGCGCTGAAGGAGGAAGCGAGAGACGGATTCGGCGAGGTCTTCGCGTGCTGCATCTAAGTCTGCCGCGCGTGGGTTGCGCATGG
>CAYIJQ010000033.1:0-6260 GCA_964363795.1 uncultured Candidatus Saccharibacteria bacterium | reverse complement strand
CTCGGCGGGAATGCTTATCCTTGCGATTTTTATCCAAATGAGCGGACAGTTCTTCGATGCGACGTGTAAGTATGGCCACCTGTACCTCGGGGGAGCCGGAATCTGTATCGTGTCGCTTAACTCCAGCGGCAGCGTTTAATTTCTTACGCTTCGTAAGCATCAAAAAAGTGTAGCACATTCTGTGCCGTTGCACAAGACCCGCACAGGGCCTCAAGTCAGGTTTATTCTTGTGCCGGTGTTGCTGGGGTTTCCGCTGGAGCAGATTCTACGGCGACCAACACAATATTGAAGATGATATTCGAATTAGCCGGGATGATGACCTTTCCGTCGGGGTCTTGCACCGCTTGTGCGCCGTATCCAAGAGAAGGAGGGATAACTATGACACGCTCTCCACCAGCCTTCATACCGTTCACACCGATTTGGAATCCAGGTATAAGTCCCGGTTGACCCAAGGTAAATTTAAGAGGCTCATTCCCGTGTGCCTCCGAACTGTCAAAGACAGTACCATCTTCCAATTGTCCTCTGTAGAGTACAGAAACGACAGAGTTGGGTGTCGCCTCAGCACCTTCCCCTACCGTAACATCCTGTACCTGAACGTTATCTACGTCAGCCGTAGCATCTCCTGCTCCTGTGGGGGCTCCACTCATGTAGTTAGTGTAAACAAAGTAACCGCCAATAATGACTATGAGAATAATAATGCCTGCAACGATTAATTTTCCATTCATGTCCCTTATGGTAGCGTGAGTATAAAAATGTGCAACCCCTTTTTGTGAATTTCTACATCTTTCTGTACGATTTTGCATACATTGTGAATGAGTGCTTTCATTGGTAGAACATAGGTAATGGAACCCCTTGCATCCAGGATACGACCCCAGGACCTTGCTGAATTCGTCGGGCAAGCGCACTTGGTTGGTAAGGGAAAGCCACTCCGCGTTGCCATAGAGAAAAAAGAACTTTTCTCCTTCATTCTATGGGGGCCGCCAGGGTGTGGAAAAACAACACTCGCGAAAATATATGCAAGGGCACTCGGCGCCGACTTTTACGAATTGTCCGCAGTCGATGCTGGCAAAGATGACATCAAGAAAGTCCTTGGAACGGCACGCCACGGTAAAACGTTGGGCTTTGAAAAGCAAAAAGTGCTTTTTGTGGACGAGATCCACCGTTTCAACAAAGCACAACAGGACTTCCTCCTCCCGTTCGTCGAACGCGGTGACTTAACACTCGTGGGCGCGACGACGGAGAACCCCTCGTTTGAAATAATCGCGCCGCTCCTTTCCCGTTGTCGAGTGTTCGTTCTACAGTCACTGACCGAAACAGAGATGGCGCTAATATTGCAGAGGACCAAAATGAAAATATCAAAATCTGCAGAGGAATGGCTCGCACGAATGGCAGATGGCGATGCGCGACAAGCTCTCACAACACTTGAAACCGCACAAAAGCTGTATGGAAAGATCACAGTCGAGACCTTAAAAGAAGCTATCCAATCGAGGCATCTTCGATACGATAAAAAGGGCGAAGAGCACTACAACACAATCTCAGCATTCATTAAATCAATGCGAGCGTCTCAGCCCGATGCGTCGCTCTACTACTTGGCGCGTATGGTGGACTCCGGCGAGGACCCGATTTTTATCGCGCGCCGCATGGTCATTTTCGCAAGCGAAGATATCGGTTTAGCGCAGCCGACGGCCCTTGTCGTCGCGAACGCTGTCTTTCGTGCCGTTGAGACTATCGGGTATCCCGAATGTGCGATAAATCTCGCACATGGTGTTGCATATCTCGCTACATGCAAGAAAGGACGCGAATCATACGATGCATACCTCGAGGCAATGGAAGATGTAAAAGAGCATGGCAACCTCTCTATTCCGATGAAAGTACGCAATGCACCGACTAAGCTCATGAAAGAGCTCGGCTATCACAAGGGCTATAACTTCTACGACAAAGAATCGTATTTGCCAGAAAAGCTTGAGAAGAAAAAGTACCTGAAAGGTGAGAAGTAGACCAAGACGTTGTAGAACTCCGATATCATGCAACATATATGTCGCACAATATTTGCTGATACAATTTAAAGATGGCGACTGCTCTCAAAGCTCTCAAGACGCAGTTCCTCGAATACATTGAGATAGAAAAAGGCAGGAGTTTAAAGACGGTCGAGAATTACGACCGGTATCTTTCGCGTTTTCTTGCGCACACGAAATTAAGTAAGCCGTCCCAGGTCACGGAATCCGCTGTGCGCGAATTCCGCATGTGGCTGAACCGCCAGCCGGGTGTTTCGGGTGGCATGAAAAAGAAAACACAGAACTACTACATGATTGCATTACGCGCATTTCTCAAGTATCTTCGGAAAATTGGCATTGAATCTCTGCAGCCTGAAAAGATAGAGCTCGCAAAGGCTTCAGCCCGCGACCTTGACCTCATCACTGCGGACGAACTCAACAGGTTGATGAAAAGTCCCATCGGAGATACGCTACAACCACTCCGCGATCGTGCCATCTTCGAACTCCTGTTCTCCACTGGTTTGCGCGTATCAGAGCTTTGCTCTCTTAATGCTGATATAGACCTAACGCGCGATGAATTTTCTGTTAGAGGAAAGGGTGACAAAGTGCGTGTCGTCTTTCTCTCCCCTTCCGCAAAGAAGGCAGTTGCGGAATATCTTAAAAAACGTGGCGATTTGGATGAGGCCCTTTTTATTGGCTACGGAAAAGGTAGCAATTCGCCGGCTGGCGGAAAAGACGCGCGGCTTACACCCCGCTCTGTGGAGCGCATCGTGAAACGGTATGCGATTAAAGCTGGCATCACTCGTAAAGTAACGCCACACGTAATCCGCCACTCATTCGCGACCGACTTACTAGAGAACGGTGCGGATCTACGCTCCGTGCAAGCACTCTTAGGTCATGCGAATATTGCTACAACCCAAGTGTATACGCACGTAACCGACAAGCATTTGCGGGAGGTTCACAAAGCATTTCACGGCAAGCGCCGCAAATAGCTTCTAGGGGCTGGCTTCTAGTGGCTAGCAGCTATAAGCTAGAAGCTATGAAGCTCGTAAGCTGGAACGTAAACGGAATACGTAGTATTCACAAGAAAAATGCATTTCTGCCCGTCGTTCAAGCTCTGAAACCAGATATTGTGTGCCTTCAAGAGACGAAGGCAGAGCAGGGTCAAGCAGAGATCGACCTGCGAGAATATGAAGAATACTGGAATTCGGCAAAAAATCGTAAAGGATACAGCGGTACAGCGATCTTCAGCAAGATAAAACCTCTCAGTATCATATTCGATCTGCCGGAGGATATCGTGAAACGGTACACTCTTTCCGGCGATGGATACGGAGATCCGAATATCGAGGGGCGTGTCATTACGGCTGAGTTCAAGGATTTTTTCGTGGTTAATGTGTATACGCCGAATGCTAAACCGGATTTGAGCCGCCTCATGCTTCGGCACAAGCATTGGGACCCCGCCTTCCTCACATTTTTACGGAGACTCGAGGACAAAAAGCCCGTTATATTTTGCGGCGATCTGAATGTGGCTCACACTCCGGACGACCTCGCGAACCCAAAAAATAACGAGGGCGAGCACGGATTTACCAAGGAGGAACGAGAGGGCATAGATAAGGCCATTGATGCGGACTTTATCGACACGTTCCGGATGTTCACTAAAGGTCCCGGACACTACACATGGTGGAGCCACTTTTCCAATGCTCGAGCACGGAATATCGGTTGGCGGATAGACTACTTTTTTGTAAGTGCGTCGTTGAATGCACGTGTTCGTCACGCCCGAATACATCCGGAGATGCTCGGTTCGGACCATTGCCCCATTTCCTTAGACATCACTATTTAGAGCTTGTCTAAAGGTTCTCCAGTGGATACCGGAGCACACATTTTTGATGGAAGAAAGACTCAAACCATCAAAAATGTGTACTCCGGTATCCTCCGCGGACCATTTCTAAAGGACAGGATGACCGTATGAAGTGTCGAGATATCCACAGGATGTCCTTTACACTGTCCTTTAGACATGTATTCTATAAGACAGGGAATTCAGGGCCTAGCCTTGGATCCTATAGCTCGCGTTCAAGATCTTTATTCTTAGCCATTTTCTGACATGCAGGGACTACGTTCTTGTTGACGGAAAAGAGCAAGACGGGCCATGCGCCCGGGGTACCAAACAGGCACACTACACCTAATAAGGGGCTGCAATGCACCCCAAAAATTATAGGCTCAGTGCCGTCGTTGGATCCTAAAACCGAACGTTAGCCTCAGGCCGTTCCTACGGATGGGCACAGATTCTCGTAATCCGTGCCGATCCGTGGGGGCGGCCTTTTGTTTTGTGTACTTGTTCAAGTTGTTATTGAACGTGATGTTTCTTCCGCAGCTCTTGGATAGCCGCTTCGTCTTCTTCGGCACGACGATCTTTCCCTGCTTCACCTAGTTTTTTGAGCTCGTCATCAGACAACTTTGATAATTCACTCGCGTGTGTTTCGAGGTAATTTTCAGAGTTCTTTTTAGGGTCATCCAATACCTCTTCAAGAAGTGCGTGGAGGATCCATCCCATGCGGATGCCTGGTTTTTCACCCAATTCGACGAGGCGTACCCCGTTTATCTTCAACATAGAAACTGAGATCGGGTCACGCAGAGCCTCGTCTACCATGGACATATACTTTCGTAGACGGAAGGGCTGTTCTTTCGGACGCCCTGTGCCGATGCGGTCGCAGATACGGAGCGCGAGAAGGTCCTTGATATTTTCCGGGCCAACATTTTTTATAGTGCGTCGAACAGCGGAGAGCGTTACTGTTTCTGGGTCAGAAAAGAACATGTGCGTTCGCACAAGTGCTACGACCTTTTCTATTATTTCTTTCGAGAAACGAAGGTCGGTCAATATTTTTTTTGCCATTCGTGCGCTCACAGTTTCATGTCCATGAAAAGTCCAGTCATTTTTCTCTTCTGACCACGCCCGCACTCGCGGTTTGCCGATATCGTGGAGAAGTGCGGCAAGTCGCACGTCGAGCAACCACCCCTTGTCAGCTGCGTGTTGAAGGGAGCGGAGCAAGTGTTCAAAAACATCGAATGAATGTGCCTGATTCTGGGCAATCCCGATCCCCTCTTCAAGCTCGGGAATTATGTAGCGCAAAATTCCTAATTTTTGAGCAAAAAATATGGCTTGCATGGGGCGTTTACTCTCAAGAGTTCTGGTCAGTTCATCACGAATACGCTCCTTAGAGATCTTTTCGAGCAAAGAAGCATTCTCTGCAAGCGCACGGCTCGTTTTTGCTTCAATAACAAAATCCAATTCGGCAGAAATGCGAATAGCTCGTAGCATGCGCAACGCGTCTTCCTTAAAGCGTTCGTCGGCGTTCCCTACTGCCGCAATGAGATGTCGTTTTATATCATCTCTTCCCCCATGTTCATCCACGAGTATTCCGGAATCGGGAGCGTACGCGATAGCGTTGATAGTAAAATCACGACGCTGTAGGTCGTCGGAAAGATTATCGCTGAGTTTAACCTCATCGGGATGCCGTGCGTTCGAGTATTTTCCCTCGATTCGAAATGGAGTTACTTCGATGATCTTTAGGTGCGGGTCTTCGGATTGTGTAACGACTCCCACGGTACCGAAATCGTTCTCATAAAATGATTCCTCGAATAAAGCCTGGATGTGTTCAGGTGTTGCGTTCGTTGTGATATCCCAATCCTTCGGCTCGCGTTCAAGGAGCAGGTCACGTACGCACCCGCCGATAAGATATGCCTCAAAGCCGGCTTTCCGCAGGCATGCATGGATCTCGAGCACCTCTTTTGGCACAGGCAGTCGTTCCATGCGGTGCATTCTAGCATCGAGCAGAAGTTTTTATCGACAACGTATCGAGGTATGATGACACCCACGCTCCCGTAAGCGTATAGCTTTCGTGAGCATTGCTCGGGAAAAATGAAGGTAAACCTTCATTCTCCCTCACTAGCTCCCGTGGTGAAATGGATATCACGCGACGCTTCGGACGTCGTATTCTAGGTTCGAATCCTGGCGGGAGCACAAACGTTCTGCATTTGTGCGATCGGTTAGGATTCGAACGGGAGAGGGTCGGAGAACGGCCTCGCCCGTTTGGCTACGGCCAAGGGGAGTTCCTCAAATCGGAAAGCAGAGCGAAGCTCGTTGAGAACCGAAGGTTCTCGAGGGAGCAGCGTCACTGCGACGCCGGGTGCACAAACTGACTTACCTTACGGTAGTGCGGGTACGGAGAATCGAACTCCGCTCTCGTCCTTGGCAAGGACGCGTTCTAC
>CAYIJQ010000032.1:1621-6359 GCA_964363795.1 uncultured Candidatus Saccharibacteria bacterium | reverse complement strand
CGATAAGAGTGCGTTCTTTTGCAAGGTCTTCCAGAGCTTCTGCGACGGCTATAAGAGGGTAAAAATGCCCCCCCCTTCCCCCTCCTGCCAATAAAATCTTCATCCAGCCTATTTTATCATGTTCTATATAGGGATCGCTGCAGTGCCGGATTTTGGTGGTTTGAGTCACTCCTCTGCCAAAATCCGGCACTGTAGCGATTTGTCATGAAAATTACCGCGCGTATTTTGAGATATTGAGGAGGATACCAGCGGAGAAGAGCGAGATGAGCATGGCGCTTCCTCCTTGGCTTATGAACGTCAGCGGTATACCCGTAAGAGGCGCTAGGCCGAGCATAGACGCGATGTTAATGAACGCTTCAAGAGAAAGATATGAGGCAATGCCAACAGCCAAGAGCCCGCCGAAAGAATCCGTCGCGCGCGACGCAACGGCGAAACTGCGAAGCGCGAATGCTAGGAATAATCCGATGATTGATGTGGTTCCGATAAAGCCAAATTCCTCTCCCGCGATTGCAAAGATGGAATCGCCCATTGGCTCCGGAAGATAGGTAAATTTCTGCACGCTCTGTCCAAAACCTCGCCCCGTCAATCCACCCGAACCGATAGCGATGAGGGATTGTTTTATCTGATACCCTCCTGCTTGCGGATCGCGCGACGGATCGAAGAATGTCATAACACGCTCTCGAGCGTGCGGCAGAGTGATAGCGAGAGAAGCAATGACCACGACGCCAACGGTGAAGGTGAGCAAGATGTCGCGGAACCTTGCTCCCCCAGCAACGAATACTGCTCCGACTGAGAGGACGATGACACCTAAAGTGCCCAGGTCCGGCTGTAATACGAGAAGAACGGACGGAAGAATGAGAATAGCAAAAAGTCCGCCTAGACCGTACCAACTTTCGTTTATTCGCGTGCGCAGCATCGAAAAATATGCAGCCGCTACAATGACCGATGCTATTTTAAGAGCTTCAGATGGTTGGAATGTCAGGCTTCCAAACGCGAGCCATCGTCTTCCTCCTCCGTGTTCAAAACCTAAGATCGGCACAAAAACGAGCGCAGTCGCCACAAGGGCAAGTACGAAGATGTGTGGAGCGAAGCGGCGCCACGTCTTGTAATTGACGAAACTCGCGATGAAAAGTGCCACGAGCCCAGCGCCTACGCCGAATACGAGATGTTTGAACGCCACCGACGAAATATTAGAAGCGCCGCGTGCGAGGGGTCCGAATATTGCAGAGGCGAATATGAGAATACCGACAACGACAAGAAGTGCGATGAGTATCGCGAGTGGTTTGTCGATTCGCCCAGAACGTTTCTGCATGTTAGTTTTTCTACACCGAAGCGAGTGCAAGAATTACACCCGCGAATGCGAACACGATGGAAAGCACCCAATAACGCATAACGATCTTATAGGGAGGCCAGCCGATCGCTTCAAAATGGTGATGCAAGGGTGCTATGCGTAGAAGTTTTTTGCCAAGAAACCTTTTTGAAAGTGTTTGCACGATGTTCGAAAAAACAGTCGCTACGAGTATGGCCCCAATAATGGGTAGAACTGAAATACCAACTCCTTCGCTCAAAGAATCGGTCATAAAAGCAAGCGTTGCTATCGTGAGTGTCAATGCCATTGTTCCCGTTTCCGACATATAGAATCGAGCGGGTGGAATGTTGAACCACAAAAATGCGAGGAGTCCTCCCAAGACGGCAGCCGAGAACGCGGCCAAATCTATTTGGTTTTGAGCGAACGCGATGATGGCATATGAAGCGAAAATACTCGAGAATACTCCGCCAGAAAGTCCGTCTATGCCATCGATAACGCCAGAGGCGTAGAGTGCGAGCGAGATAATCACGAAAAGCGGAATGACGAGCCACCCCACTTCAAGCGGAGTTCCGAACGGTATTCCTACCGTCGTTACATCAAGTTTCTCCCAGAACCACCAGCCGACGAAAGAAGAGAGAACAACGACGAGCAAGAGACGTACAGAAAGTGGCACCCCGTCTCCTTTCGGACGCACGGTAAAAATATCGTCGACAAGTCCAGCGCCAGCTCCCACGAGAAGTGTTGCAAGCGGTATCCATGTTTGATTGCGGGAGAGGAAATCCAGTTTGAGCGCAGAGACGTCAGGAAAAAAACGAGCGATGATAGCTATTCCCATGATCGTAAGTGCAGCACTTCCCCACACTACGATGCCTCCCATACGAGGTGCCCGCACCTCGAGGGCCTCATGAAGACGGTTGAATTCGAGTGCCGCTGAACCGTCGAGGGCGATTTTACCAGGTGTTTTCTTCCACGCTTTAAACTTGTAGAGGTAGTGCGTTAGGAGGGGTGTAATTGCCATGCCCACCGCAAACGAGGCTGTGGCAGGTATCAATACCTTCACGAGATCAGGCAGCATACCCGCACACTAACGTTGCCTTCGCTTATTAATGCTGTATCGGCCAGATTTCATAATAATGATAGTTTATACTCTGTTTCTCGGTTTTGATAATAGATTCTCACGCAAGATTAAGGCAACGTTAGTGTGCGGGCATAAGCCGTAATTGTACCTTTATTGGAGAGCTATGGCCGCACGCGTCGCTTCGACTAATTTTCGCGCATCTTCGAACCTCCCCTCTTTCGTCGAGCCAAGGATAACGACGACAACAGGATGTGCAATACCAACATCAAATACGATTGCCAAATTCCCTCCTGCAAGGTCGGTGAAGCCAGTTTTTCCAAGTATGAGACCCGGTATTTCGGCTTCTGTTTCGTTCGTATTGTAGGCTACCGTCTGTTTGTCTCCGTACTCTGATGTAAGGAGCACATTCCCGCGCGCAGTTCCCGAGAATACGGTTGGATTAGATTGACTCGCGTACTCGAAGAGAATCGCTACATCACGAGCAGAGCCGTAGGCTCCCGCCAGCGTCGTTGATATATCGAGGCCGCTCACGTTAAGAAAGTATGTCTGCGACAAACCTAGTTCATTTGCAAGAGCATTCATGCGCCACAAGGTTGAGTTGAGAGTTGGGGCCCCACTGAATTTTTGTCGAACAGGTCCATTCGCCGCCTCTGCGAGGATGTCTGCGCCGTCGTTCGATGAGGTTATGAGCGTGAAATCAATGACCTCCTGCAGTGGCCACTGCACTCCTCCTGAGAGGGTCTCAAATTTCCCTACTTGCGGAATATCATGCGGGATAGTGATGCGCGAATCGAGCGGCAACACTTCAGACACGACGAGAGCAAGAGGGACCTTAGTGAGTGATGCGAGTGGAAGTTGAATATCAGGATTACGGGCAAAGAGCGTTGCGCCGCTTTGAATGTCGACGACGATAGCGCTTTTTGCGAGAAGCGAAGTGTTCTCAAAGGGGCCAGATACTGCGGCAGATACAACCGCGACGTCCCTGTTTCCAGGAACGTTCGCTACAAGATGGGTCGGAGTCGAGATGCCTACTGTAAGAAAGATGGTTAGTGTGATAAGCCCTCCGATAAGAACGCGCGGGACCCATGATGGTCCCTGCACACTTTCGCTCCGCGTCGCGGGGCTATTCAGTGGTTGGTTCGGCGTTTCCATGTTCGGTTTGTTCGAAATTTGCGAGTTCGAGGGATACGGTAGCATACTCTGGAAGTTCTTTCACATCCGCAACACCGAGGTGCGCAAGAAGTTCGACGGTCGGTCGGTATAAATATTCACGCGCATCTTCAGGGTTCCCCGCTCGTTCTAAAAGTCCTCGAGAAAGTAGTGTGCGGAGCGTAGAAGACGTATTAACACCCCGAATGTAATCTATCCGCGCGCGAGTTGAAGGTCCACAATACAGCACGATAACTAGCACTTCGAGCCCAGCGTCTCCGATGTCGCGCGAAAGATCGCGTTTTATAGCTTCGCGGACGATTCCCGATGCGCTCTTAGCAATGGCAAGTCCAACCTCTGTGTCGGTTTGAATGAGCGAAAGGCCACGATTTTTGAGGTTCTCAGCAAGCATGTCGAGCGCTTCTTTCAGTTCGGATTCTTTGCATCCTAAAAGGTTTGCGAGCCTGCGGCGTTCCATTGGGCCTCCTTCATTAAAAAGGAGCGCCTCTGCGGAAACCGCGAGCGTTGATGTATCCATGTTACGTGCCGTAGCGCGGGAGGCCGGGAGCTTCTGCCGCAGTAAGTATGATGTCCTCAAAAAGACGCTCTTGCGTGACACTGATGGAACCAGAACGGACGAGTTCAAGGGTTGCCAGAAAATATACGATGGTATCGTGCTTGCTCGCGGAACGCGTCAGTTCGCTAAAGCGCGCCTTGAGAGCAGAGCCGAGGCGTTTTTTGAGATTCGCGATGACATCTTCGAGAGCGAGCACGGGGGCCACCAACGCTTCCGCCATTTTTTCCGGTAGCGGTAGGATAGAAATGAGGCGCTTTGCGGCTTCGGCGATGAGACCGATAGTGGTTTCCCCTGGTAAAAAAACGCTTTCGCGGAGAGGTCCTCTCGCAGGCAAGATGAGTGGAACCTTACCCCACTCGCGCCTTAAGGTCCTTGCAGTTTTTCGGACGAGCGCGTAGCGTGCGAGCCGACGCTCTAGTTCAGCGACACTCTCACGTTCATCATCGGATAAGCTTAACGCCGGGAGCAAAGTGCGTGATTTAATGAGAAGAAGCGTTGAAGCGACGAGGATGAATTGAGCCGTCTCGCCTAGGGGAAGTTCAGGAAGCTTCTCGACATACGCGAGATATGCATCACACACTTCGGCGAGCGACACTTCGGAGACGGAGAGTTTGCGTTCCTCGAT
>CAYIJQ010000032.1:0-1521 GCA_964363795.1 uncultured Candidatus Saccharibacteria bacterium | reverse complement strand
TTTTCTATCTTGATGCCGAGCTCTGCCAGCTGTTCGGACGTTAGGGGCTTCGGAGCTTTCATCACCGAAGTTTGCCCTCCACGCGTCATCGGAAATGCCTGCACTTCTCGGAGGTATTCTTCTCCCGTAAGATTCATAATGATTCGCTCGACGCCGAGCGCGATGCCTCCGTGGGGTGGCGCGCCATACGTAAATGCTTCCAGCATATGCCCGATACGCTCCTTAGTTTCCTCTTCTGAATACCCCATTATCTCGTACACAGTTTTCAATATCTCTGGTTTGTGTGCCCGTATCGAACCACCACCGGCTTCGTAACCGTTGCACACGAGGTCGTATTGAGTGGTGAGGATTTCCCCGAGGTTTTCTTTTTTCAAAAGTTGCTCGACGTGCTCTGCGATAGGCATTGAAAAGGGATTGTGTGTGAACGTCCATTTGCCACCCTCTGTTTTCTCGAAGAATGGGAATTTGTAGACCCACGCATACGCAAGAGTTCCCTTCCCTTTCTCCTCGGGTGTTCGCAGGTCGAATTTGTCGTCACCGAATTTCGCAATAGCTTCGGCGTACGTAAAACGGGGAAACGGTTTCTCCTTAATGGTGTACCCCATTTTCTCGACGCTCGAAGTTACCATTTCTTCCACAAGCCGCATCACGTCTTCCTGTTCCACGAACGACATTTCGATGTCTATCTGTGAGTGCTCGAATCCACGATCCGCGCGCAAGTCCTCGTCACGCACGGCGCGTGCTATCTGAAAATAGCGTTCGAACCCCCCCACCATAAGTAGCTGCTTGTATTGTTGAGGTGACTGCGGCAGAGCGTAGAAATTACCGGGATGGAGACGCGAAGGAACGACGAAGTCGCGTGACCCTTCAGGCGTTGATTCAGTGAGGAGCGGTGTTTCTATTTCGGTGAAATCGTTAGCAAAAAGGTATTCGCGGCACGCCTGCACGAAAGTGCTTCGCAGTCGGATATTTTTTTGCATGCGTGCGCTTCGCAGGTCGAGGTAGCGATAACGTAAACGCGTCTCCTCGTTGATTTCTCCCGTGTCGTCCGATATTGAGAATGGGAGCGTTTTTGAGGGATTTATAACCTCTATCGTCTCGACGACGAGTTCTATATCGCCGTTCTGTTTACCAGCTTGAGCATTTTTTTCGGGACGCTTCTTTACGAGACCCGTTACCGCAACAACGTCTTCAGTACGAACTTCTTTCGCAGTAGTGATGGCACCCCCTTTCGGCAGAGCAACACTTTGCACGAGGCCGCTCATGTCACGAATATCAAAAAAGACCATTTGTCCCTGGTCGCGCCGTACAGCTACCCATCCTTTCACAGTGATGGTTTCGCCCACGTGTTCTGAAAGCTTCCCGATAAGTGTACGCTCCATACCCGCACACTAACGTTGCCTTCGCTTATTAATGCTGTATCGACCAGATTTCATAACAATGATAGTTTATACTCTGTTTCTCGGTTTTGATAATAGATTCTCACGCAAGATTAAGGCAACGTTAGTGTGCGGGCATATT
>CAYIJQ010000031.1:0-6590 GCA_964363795.1 uncultured Candidatus Saccharibacteria bacterium | reverse complement strand
AGTCTGTGTTCAAATTGTTCTTCGTTATTCATATGCTTGGTTTTTCGATGCGTTCCTCCCATAGTTTTCGCAGTTGCTTGACCCCTCTGTGTATCCGTACGGAAACAACGTTCTCCGAAACATTCAAGGTGGCGGCTATTTCAGCGGGAGTCAGCTCTTCAATGTAGCGCATGGTGATGACGGTTGAATATGTCTCCTCCAGTGAGGAGAGAAGCTTGAGCGCCTCTCCAATCTCTTCCCGAGTTTCCGCGGACACCTCATGCGCCTCATCAATAATCTCAAAACCCTCTTCTTCGTACATGCCATCCAAAGAGACAGAACTTTTCTTGCGCATGGTGTCTACTATGCAGTTCTGGAGCGTGCGATACAGAAATGCCCGCAGGTACTTGATACGCTTCCCTTCTGCCAAGTAGGACCAGGTGCGTGTGAATGTCTCCTGCACGATATCTTTGGCAAGGTCACGATTACGGACACGCATAAAGCAGTACCGAAAAAGTGCGTCGGCATTTGCTTCATATGCGGCAAGGAAATCACGCTCTAATTCCCTCGCCTTCTTCACTTCATGCGCTTCCATGGTATAAGACGAATAAAGGGATGTTCCGTTACAGGCGCATCCCTTGCATCTCAGGATACACTCGAATGCGGAAGAACGCACTGGGTACTCGCTTCATGAAAAACACAAACCCCCGGTTTTGCCGGGGGTTTGTTGTCCGAAAACAGAAGCGAAAAGGTATTTACCAATTTCTGCCTCCACCGCCGCCCCCACCTCCACCTCCGCGTCCACCGCTGTATCCACCGCGGTCTCCGCCGCGGAAGTTTCCGCGAGGACGTTCCTCCATTGGTCGCGCCTCATTTACTGTGAGGTTACGCCCGCCGAAGTCCTTTCCGTTCCACATCTCAATCGCCTTCTGGGCTTCCTCATCGGAAGTCATCTCCACGAAACCGAAACCTTTAGAACGGCCGCTCATCTTATCCATGATGATGACGGCGGACTCTACGGCTCCAGCCTGCGAGAAAGCATCTTTGAGTTCGGCGTCGGTCGTGCTGTAGGGCAGCCCGCCGACGTATAGCTTCTTAGCCATGCTTTTTTGTTTTTATTCCTGTAAACATGTAAACCAACCTTCCCTGCTCTACGGTTTGGCCTTGAAGCAATGGAACCTTTACATTCGTTGACATAGTCGCGTGTATTAAAAAAATTGTCAAGTTCTTCCGGACATCTAGTGTGATATGCTCCATGCGGACAATAGTCTCCAGTCAACCTTGGGAGGGCTCTACATGATAGCGAAGTTCATCATCCAGTCGCTCCTTTGGTGGGGCGCCGGAATCAGATGCAACGGCACGAATCCGTGGGATCCGCAAATCTCCGACGACAGGTTCTACCGACGTTTCCTCTTGCATGGATCGATTGGGCTCGGCGAATCCTACACGGAAGGATGGTGGGGTTGTAGAGAACTTGACATGTTCTTCTACAGGTTCCTGCATTCCGGTCTTACCGATCTTATGCCCCGATTCGGTGTGCTGCGTATAAAGGCACGCGAGTTTCTTGAAGCATTAAAGAGTCAGCAGAACAAGACTTACTCGCGTCAGGGCGCGGAGCAACACTACGAGCTCGACCCTCGCTTGTTCTTTGCGTTCCTTGGCAGATACAACAACTACTCTTGCTTGCGTTGGAACGGCGTGTCGACAATAGATGAGGCCGAAGAGCAGAAGATGCGGCACATATTCCGGAAGGCGCAGGTGCAGCCGGAACAACGTATGCTCGATATCGGTTGCGGATGGGGCGGTACATTAGCTTACGCTGCGGAAACCGAGGGCGTGACGGGCATCGGGCTTACGATTTCCGATAGCCAGGTTGCGCATGCTTGCAAGACGTACGGTCACCTGCCGTTGGAATTCCGGAATCAGGATTACAACGATTTCAACGAAAAGGTGGACGTCGTCATCTCCGTCGGCATGATTGAGCACGTTGGGTGGAGGCACTATCACAGGTTCTTCCAGAAAATCCGTGATTCGCTCCCCCCGGATGGACTCGCAGTTGTCCAGGGTATCGTCGATCTAACGGGAAGACAAACTCGCGACCCGTGGATCGACAAGTATATCTGGCCTGGCGGTATGTTCCTCGATATGAAACGCGTTCACGAAGCGGCTGAGGGCGTTCTCTATATTCTCGACGAAGAGTATTCCGGCGAAGATTATGACAAGACGCTCATGGCTTGGCGCGCTAGATTGGAGCAACATCGCGAGTTCATAGTTACCACTTTCGGGCGGGAGGAGTACCTGAAGTACTACTATCTCTTCAGCGCAACTGCCGGCGGATTCCGGGCCGGACGGATGACGGTTGGACAATTCGTTCTTTCCCCCTCCGATCTCCGCGGAACGTACAAGTCGGTCAGGTTGCCACTTTGAACGTTCCGGACAATCAACTCAGGCGCGGCCCCGGCTGCGCCTGTTCATTTTGATGAGAGGTGTCAGACAACAGATTGTTGCTCATCTAATCCTCCGTGTATAATGCTGCGAATGGAAAAAGCTTCTAATTCTGTCTTCGCCAACGTAGCTCTTGAGTTCGTGCGGGTCACAGAAGTCGGTGCCATCGCAGCCGCACGCTGGATAGGAAAAGGTGACGGTAAGGCTGCTGACCAAGCGTCAGTTGACGCGATGCGTGAGTATTTTAATACGATAGATTTTCGCGGTGAAATAGTCATTGGTGAAGGCGCCAAAGACGAGGCCGCTGAACTCTATGTTGGCGAGAAGCTGGGCACGGGAAACGGCCCCCTCATTGAAATAGCGATAGACCCGCTTGAGTGCACCGACTCGGTCGCCAATGGCCGCCCGAATGCGATATCCGTCATTGCAACGGGCCCAGAGGGTTCGCTTTATCGCGCAGCAGATTCTTACATGGAGAAACTCGCGGTCGGCCGCGCTGCGGCATCAGTAATTGACCTAGATGCATCCGTCAAAGACAACATCGCAAAGGTCGCGAAAGCACTCGGAAAAGACATCTCAGAAGTAACCGTCGCCATTCTTGACCGTGAACGCCACGAGGGTCTCATAGCTGAAGTGCGCGCAACCAACGCTCGGGTGCAACTTTTTACCGATGGTGATGTTGCGATGGCAATTGCCGCCTGCTTACGCGACTCTCCTATTGATATCCTAATGGGTATCGGCGGAAGTGCAGAGGCTGTCATCTCGGCGGCGGCGCTCCGGACTCTGAACGGCGAGATACTCTGCCGTTGGAAGCCAAAAGATGAGAAACACGTAAAACGCCTCAACGACGCTGGTGTAACCGACTTCTCGCAGATACTGCGCACCGAAGACCTCGCACGGGGCAACGACATAAGCTTCATTGCGACGGGTGTTATTACGGGCCCCCTCGTTGAAGGTGTTACGTTCATCCCCGAAGCGATAACCACCCACTCCATTATCATGTCCACGGACCCAAAAACTGTCCGTTTTATTAAAACGCGTCATATTAGTAATAGTTAGTAGTGAGTAGAACGTAGTTAGTAGCAATAAAATTACAGAACGTATATGGATATCAGTGTATTGAAAGCGGTTGCCAAGCAAATGGTCGCGCCCGGCAAGGGAATTATCGCAGCTGACGAAAGCTCAGGAACATGCCAGAAGCGCTTCGATGCAGTCGGGGTTGCATGTACCGAAGAAAACCGCCGCCAGTACCGGCAAACGATATTCACCGCACAAGGGTTAGAGGAATACATAAGCGGCGTCATTCTTTACGACGAAACTATCCGGCAGAAGGCTGACGACGGCACGCCATTTGCCGAAGTTCTCTCCAAAAAAGGCATCTTTCCCGGCATCAAGGTGGATGCGGGTGCCAAAGCGCTGGCGCTTCACGAAGGCGAGAAGGTCACTGAAGGATTAGACAAACTGCGTGAGCGCCTTGCAGAATACAAAACACTCGGTGCCAAATTCGCTAAATGGCGGGCGGTTATCACGATTGGTGATTCGCCAGCCGGCGAAATCCCCTCCGAAGCCTGCATCTTCGCAAACGCACACGCCATGGCTCGTTACGCGGCACTCTGCCAAGAAGCCGACATCGTTCCAATAGTCGAGCCGGAAGTCTTGATAGATGGGGACCACACTCTCGAGCGTTGCCATGAGGTAACTGAAACGACACTTGAGGAAACTTTCGAAGAGTTGAGGCATCAAAATGTTGCGCTGGAAGGTACGATACTGAAAGCAAGCATGGTTATCGCTGGTAAATCCGCCGGAGGCGGATCCTCCTCTGGAGGAAAAGCGGCGAAGCAGTCGAGTGTCGAAGAGGTCGCAGATGCGACGCTACGCGTCCTCACGGCAACTGTCCCGAAAGAACTCGCGGGTGTTGTCTTCCTGTCCGGCGGTCAAGGCGACGAGCAAGCCACCGCTCACTTGAATGCCATGAACCGTTCGACTTCGCTCACGGCAGGCAAAACAGGGAAATATCCGTGGCCGCTTTCGTTCTCGTACGCCCGCGCTATCCAAAATCCTGTACTCAAAAAGTGGGCGGAAAATACGAAAGCCAATGTTGCCACCGCGCAGGAAATACTCCTCTTCCGCTCAAAAATGAATGCGCTGGCAACACTTGGAAAATATTCCGACGAAATGGAGAAGGAACGCCCGTATTAAAAAAGTGGAAGGAGAGAGCAATTATCTTCCACAGGGTGGTCTGTCAATTGGCGACTCAAGCAAGATTCCGCACCTGTCGATGCAATATTCTTGCTCTCAAAGCCTTCCACCTTGCTGTGCCATAGAAGCACCGCTCTCTCCTCGGCCTAGGGAATCGAACCCTACCCTGTCGATTTACAATTTCGACAGTCCTCTCCAATCCTGAGCCGTCCGAACGTCGGTACAGAGCATCAGAAAAGGTAAGCCACCGCTAAGCAGATGTTTGGAGGCTTATCTCAAGGACGCACCCAGCGACCGTTTCCGTGGACCTTTATACTCCTCGCTAATGGACTACGCAACTCCGAATTTCTTGCCTACCTCGGTGAATTTCGCGACCGCTGTTTCGATATCTTCTTTTGTGTGCGCTGCGGAGACCGTGTTCAATGGATGATCCTATCGGCTCTGCGACGTATGCAGGACGTTAAGTATGACCACATCATTGCTTCGAAACGTGTAATGCACAACGTATGGGTAGTTCGTGACTACAAGCCGACGGACATTTTCCTTTTCAGTCGCCCGTCCCGAATAGGGCCACTCTTTCAGGATATTGATCGATCGACGGATAAATGACGCGACAACCCATGCTGCCTTCGGATTGTCCTTGCTGATATGCGTTCGAATGGAATCCAAATTCTTAATTGCGCGCCGCGTATAGCGAATCCTCATAGTCCGAAGCGCCTCCACATGGCGGCAACTTCTTCGTCCGTAGCAAACTTTCCGCGTTTCGCTTCCCTGAGTGCGGCTTCCACCTCCTTTAGCTCCTCGGGAGTGAACTGATAGGGATGCAAATCTCGAGCCGCGACGTCAATAAGCATTTTTGCAAGCTCGTCCTGACGCTTCCTTGGAAGCCGTGAGAGTTTCTTGACCGCTTGCGATAATAATTTCGTCATGCCACGAGTATAACACAAATCAATTCTTCCGCTCAAAAATGAACGCCCTTGCAACACAAGGCAAGTATTCGGACGAGATGGAGAAGGAACGCCCGTATTAAAGTTGACACACTCTGACCAAAACTTGTCACCTGTAGATACCTTTTCGGTGTCCGACTGCTTCAATAGTTACCTCTTCCCCTCGGACTGAATATAGAACACGGTGATCACCAATGCGGAGCTTGAACAAATCTCTTAATTCGCCATGCAATTTTTCCGGCAACGAATCGACAAAATTCCTTTCCAACCAGACAACTTTCTCAACAATTCTGCGTCCTATGGCGCTATCAATCTTTTCGAGATCGCGTAGAGCATCTTTGCTCCATCTAACGGACGCCATATCTCTTGGCAACGACAAAATTCGGCACAAGCGTTTGTTTCTTATTCATGCGCTTGCGCATCTCCGAGACAAAACTCTTCTTGAGCTTCAGTCCAGAATCCGGATCGCCAAGAAATTCTAATATTTTCTGTTCGATAAGATGTTCCAGTTCTTTTCGTTTTCCAGCGGTCATATGAGGCAGTATAACATCGCTTACCAGCTATACAACCCCGAACTTTTTTCCAATCAAAGTGAATTTCTGAACGGCCGTTTCGATATCTTCTTTCGTGTGTGCGGCGGAGACTTGCACGCGGATGCGGGCTTTGCCTTTGGGGACAACGGGGTATGCGAACCCGATGACGTAAATCCCCTCGTCAAAAAGTGCTTTCGCCATTTCCACTGCCTTTTTCTCGTCTCCGAGCATAATGGGTGTGATGGGATGCTGCGCGTCAGGAACAGTAAAACCATTCTTTTTCATAAGCTCACGGAACAGTTTCGTGTTCTCCCATAATCGTGCACGGTATTCTGGATGAGATTTGAGGTAGTCGATAAGGAATAGCGATGCTCCCGTAACTGCCGTGTCGAGCGAGTTCGAGAAAAGATACGTACGTGAACGGTTGCGGAGATACTCGGCAGCTTCTTTACGCGTCGCTGTGAACGCACCTCCTGCGCCTCCCAAT
>CAYIJQ010000030.1:0-6667 GCA_964363795.1 uncultured Candidatus Saccharibacteria bacterium | reverse complement strand
CGCGCGCGATGGTCGAGCCGACGGCATTCACGATACCCAAGGTAAGTGCCCCTTTCCTCTTTCCCTCTCGGATCGCTTCGAGCGTATCGGCGGTCTCGCCTGATTGAGAGATCGCGATGAGCGCGGTCTTTTGATTCAAGACGGGGCTGCGATACCGGAATTCGCTTGCTAGCTCCACCTCGACGGGAATTCCCGCGAACTCCTCGAGCATATACTCTCCTACCAATCCACCGTAGTACGCAGTGCCACATGCAGTGATGACAATGCGTTCTATTTTTTCCAACTCTTTCGCCACATCCTCCAAGCCGCCGAGCTTTACTTTTCCTTCGGAGACGAGAAGTCTCCCCCGGAGCGTGTTTTCTATGACCTCCGGTCCCTCCATGATCTCTTTCAGCATGAAGTGCTCAAAGCCGCCTTTTTGTGCTTCTTCGGCGTTCCAGTCGATCTCTGTGGTATCGCGATGTATGCGCGTCGCATCCAGTTTGTAAATCTTGTGCTCCGAGGGTGTGATGACCGCCACATCGCCGTCCTCGAGAAAAACAACGCTCTTCGTGTGCGGCAAGATCGGAGACGGGTCGGAGGCGATGAAATGCTCGCCGTCGCCAAGGCCAAGCACGATCGGAGAGCCCATGCGCGCTGCGATGATTTTGTCGGGCTCGCCTTTATATTGAAGCGCGATACCGTAGGTCCCGCGCACTTCATTCAAGGCCGCGAGCGCTGCCTTCTCGAAATTTCGGCCCGAGGCCAATCCGCCTTGGGCGGACTTTTCTTGTTGCTTCATGTGCTCTTCGACGAGATGTGCGAGCACTTCGGTATCCGTCGACGATTTAAATGTATGCCCGGCAACTTCGAGCTTTTGTTTCAATTCCTTGAAATTCTCGATGATGCCATTGTGCACGACCCAGATCTCGCCTGCGCAATCTTGATGCGGATGCGCATTGATTTCCGTCGGTTCACCGTGGGTCGCCCAGCGTAGGTGCGCGATGCCGCTTTTGCCCCCGAAACTCTTCGGTACTTTCGCTCGCAATTCCTTGACGGCACCCGGCGTTTTTACGCTTCCACTTTCGGGCGTATAGATACCAGCCGAGTCATACCCGCGGTATTCAAGGGACAACAGACCGTCTAGAAGGACCTTCCCCGCGTCCTTACCCTTTGCTCCCGTATAGGCAAAAATCCCGCACATAGAGCCCCAATGTAACATTCCGTTACAGATTACGGAAGGTTAGTGCATGTAAAGTTCTAAGCGAGGAACACAGGCCTTTTTGGAGTGTCTCGCAGCGCGACGGCGTGAGAGTGAGCGCTGCGACAGCAGTCGCAGACAGCGACTCCAAAAAGGCCTGTGTCCCGAGCGTCTACTTTTGGTACACACGCCAATGCATTCTGTTTCCGTACTCTTTTCCGAAAAAGACGCTTCTCTTTTCTATGCGACGCGCCTCGATAAGTTCGAGGTCTACGTACATCTCATCAAGCTCTGCTTCGTCAAATACTTTCTCGAACTTTCCCGTATCCGGATGATAGAACGCATTTTTCTCCTCTGCCGGCGAACGTCGTATCATCTCTTTGTGATATTCATCGTCAGTAGACATCACGTACATGAGAAAATAACCGTCCGGTTTTAGTACTCGCTGCATTTCAGAAACAGCGAACCGCCTTCCAGTAAAACTCTCTATGTCGGGCGACGCGGTGCAATCTAAACCGAAATCGAACATACCATCTGAAAAGCGCCATTTCTGGGTTGCGTCCATAACAAGAAATTCTGTTTTTTCCGAAATACCCGCCTCTCTTGCGCGTTTCTTCGCTTCTTCTACAGCAACAGAAGAAAAGTCAAACCCTGTCATAACTGAAACTTCGAGTTGCTCCGCACACCAAATGACGTTACGGCCTTTGCCACATCCCATTTCGAGACCGTTAAGGCTCGATAAATTCTTCGAGCGTAAAAATTCGAAGAATGGCGGGATGCTACTTGAGACTTTTCGTGCATCCATCTGCTTCAAGGCATACGGCTCAGCATGCTCTTTGTCCCACTTCTTCCGTTGCTCGTCGTGCGAAAGTATCATGCGTTTTCAAATATGATATCAGCAATATCACGACGAAACGCAAAAATTGCATCGTCGGTTAGCGGGCGCTTCGGATAGGTGCGATTGGATAGGATGACAAAAGCAATGCCGCGCTCGATATCACATATAACGCTCGTGCCCGTAAAACCAGTTTTACCGAACGTGCGCAACCTTGGATACTGCCCCATAAAATTCGTGTCGTTCAATTGCCAACCCAAGCCTTTCTTAGCTCCTCCAACAATATATGGAAAATCCCCCGCAAGTAGAGCTTCGAGAAAATGTAAGAGGTCAGGAACAGTGGAGAATAATCCTGCATGTCCAACAGTTCTCCCGGCCTTCGCAAAAATACGTGCGCTTTCGTCATGCACGATGCCTCGTATCTCTTTCCCGTGCTCATCTATTTCTGTCGGTGCGCAGTCGTCAGCCGTTGGAAAGAACGTCGTATGCTCCATGCTGAGCGGTCGAAAGTAACGCTCTTTTGCGATTATATCCAATGACTGCCCCGAAACACGCTCAACGATAAGCCCGAGCAGATAGGCGGGTAAATTCGTATATGTAGGCTCTCCCGGCGGGCCATCGAATCCATGTTCAAAAACATGCTCCACGACCTCCTCGAGAGACTTCCGATTCAGCGCCGACATTTGCAGCCCAAAAACACGGTACCGGAGTAGATCTTCTATCGTCGCATCATAGTCATTTTGAAGTTCGGGCAAATGCGTTCGCACTTTATCTGCGGGTGAAAGTTTATTTTCTTCAAGAAGTAGAGACGTGAGCGATGCTGTCGGAACAGATTTCGTCACGGATGCGACATCGTACATTGTGTCATTAATCACGTGTTCACCGGCACTCCCATATATGGTAGTGCCGAATGGGAGGATTTCGCGCTGTCCGTTCTCGAGAACAATTCCAATAACACAGCCTGGGAACACCTTCTCGCTGATAGCCCTCCCAACCCGCGCTGCTATCTGCTTATCCATTAGGATATTTCTGTTTTACCTCCTGCGCCAAAAAAGGACTCCACATGGCGCCGGTTGCCGACATAACAGAATCAGCGCCTGCGTCACGGTACTCCTTGTAATCTTGTGGTTTCAGGACTCCACCCACTCCTTCGATAGAAAACTTAAAGCCTCTTTTCTCCTTTATCTTTGCGAGTTTCTTCACAAAATCGAGGCCCGCCCATTTAATGCCGACCCCGCATACTCCCGAACGAAGTCGCGCGGTAGAACCGGGGAGCGCCTGGTTGCCACTCGCATCTCTTACTTCTGCTTGCAATGTATTGATGCCGGCAATGCTGTCTGCATATTCATTCGCGATCTCAGCAAGACGCTCGAGTTGAGCATCATCCTGATAGTATCCAACCTTGAGGATAAATTTTTTACTCCCGATAACATTCCGGATACCTTTTGTTACTTTCTCGGTCACATCAAGGTTGTAGCAAACGAGACCTTCATTCCCGATATTGGGGCAGGAAAGGTTTGTCTCGAGTACTAAAGCGCCTGTTTCATCTGCAAAGCGCGCAGCAAGAATGTAATCATCTACAAATTCCTGCTGAGTTTGATCCGGCTTCACAGTACCCATAAAGCTGAGGACTAAGACCTGTCCCTTCCCTGCCGAAAGAACAGCTTTCTTAACATCTTCTTGCCAGACAGGCACCTGCTTTGACGGAACTCCAAATGAGTTTGTTATTGAAAGCGGCTCCGTATACGTCGTATCTGCGATAAGAGGCTTTTTTAACTCCTCAAAAGTGAGGTCCCCTTTGGGGTGTATCGCAAGGACATTCGGAAACGGGTGACATGGAAATACATCGCTGCGCACGGTTTTATATACGCAAATATCAAAACCTTTTTCAAAAGCTGCCTTACAAAATTTACTGTTCAAGAGAGGTCCCGCTGGAATTCCAAAGGGTGCATACACTTTGTGACCTAAAAAATCGATGTTTGGCTCACCTTTCTGCGTGTACACTTCTCCGTCTGCAAAAGCACCGAACGGTCCAGAATCATAATTATCTTCATAAGATCTAGTGGGATCGTAAAACGGTGCGCGAAGCATATGCGTTCATAATACCGCGCTAGCGTTCATTGGCGAGCGGAATGCCTCAGACAATCTATAACTTCTTCATCAGTTGTTTGGTCAAAATGTTCGTACCACTCTCCTACGGCGCTGAAGTAAGGTGGCGTTTCAAGGCAAACGACCTCGTCTGTATACTTTTCAAGTTCCACGACTGAGTCAGGGGCACCAACGGGGGCCGCGAATACGAGCTTTGAGTCTGGATATTTTTTGCGCGTAGCCATCAAAGCGGCGCGCGCTGTACGTCCCGTCGCAACGCCGTCATCAACGACAATGACGACCGACGGCTTAAGGCCTTCGCTATACGAATCGCTCTTGTATTTCTCCATGCGTCGCTTCATCTCTATTTCTTCCTCACGAATTGTTTCTTCGAGACCTGCCCGCGGAACATCAAGCAAAACAGCACCGGGTGCGATGGCGCCCACAGCAAACTCCGGATTCCCTGGTGCACCGATTTTCCGTGCAACGATAGTGTCTAAAGGGCATCGCAATGCTTTTGCTATCTCAAACCCAACAGGAACACCCCCGCGCGGAAGCGCCAACACAAGACATTTCTCACCTTTGTGCCCTGCCAGTGCATTGGCGAGTCTCTGTCCGGCCTCACGTCTATCGGCAAAAATCATTGGCGATGCGGCGTCCTAGGAACTTTTCCGCCCGCGCGACGTGCTTGCGAAAGTCCAATTGCAATAGCTTGTCTCCGACTGTGTACTTTTTCCCCGCCACTTCCGCTCCTCAATATCCCGCGTTTCATTTCGTGTATCGCACGCCGCACTTTTTCTTGTGCTTTCTTGCCATACTTACTCATATAAAATCTTACTTCATCCTCACGCCCTTGAATGTTTTTCCCTTGCGAGCCATCTGGTCTACAAATCGCCCGGTCTTGTTGTCCACCTTGGTCCAGCGCTTATTGCGGCCCGAAAGGGCCTGAGAGCGACTTTTTACTTCGCCCTTTCGTCCCTTACCCTTTTTAGCATTTTTTGCCATGCTTCAATTATAACTCTTCCCGGGATACGCAAATGAAATTATCCACCCCGTTAGAGAACGCCCTGCCATAAGCATGGCTCCAGTCACCTAAAGGTGGCTTTTCTCTAACGGGGTCCACCGACGCTTTGCCAGTTGGTGATAAGTTCGAACTGATAGAAAAAGCCCAAGACATTAAGGGTCAGGTTATCGCGTATAGAATAGCCCACAAATATCTCTAGGCCGAGACCCAAAGCGACAACCGACCAGACTGGCCATTTCCATGCTATGAAAAAACCGGCTATCATCGCAATGGTGTCCGTAACGGAATTTATGACGCTGTCACCTATGTACCCTTGTGCCAGCGCTTGCTGCCGGTAGTGTTCGATGACCATGGGTGTATTTTCAAAAACTTCCCACCCGACCTCAACGGCCAGTGCCAAGAGAAAACGCTTCGAAACTGAAAGCCGTGGAAAGAAAAACCAGAGTGCAAGATAGAATAAAAAACCATGGATAATGTGCGAGAACGTATACCAATCGGTGAGATGTTGTGAGTTTCCTGAGCTCAACACGATTCCCTCCCACGCTTTGACGTAGCCACACTCGCATATCGCGGGTTGACCCAAGGCATACAGGACGATTGCCTGAAGTGCGAGAAGCATTGCGGCAAGACCGATGATACGAAAAGAAAAGTCCATGGTCTAACCTAACACTACCCCTACGACGACACCGAGTGCGATCGCAATACCACCCACAATCGCCATACGAAATGCTCCTCGAATAATGCCGGCTTTTGATAATTTGCCGCTCCAAGCACCAAGCAAGAACAGCGCCGCGATTGAAAGAGCAACGGAAAGAGGAAACGCGACTGGGACCTCTGTGATGACATACGGAAAAAGAGGGATGAAACCGGCAACGAAATACGAGCCAAACATGATTATGCTAGCACTGAACGAGCGCGATTGACTGATGTTTGTTCTTGCAGAATATTCTTCGGCCGAAGCCTCAGAAAGGAAGCTCCCGGCTGCCATGGAAAATGCTTCTACAAAAATGAGGACAATACCGGTAAGAAAGATGGTCTCACGTTCAACACCCGCACTCGCTATACCCGAGAGAAGTCCTACCGTGGAGACGAGACTATCATCAACACCAAAAATAAAATTGCGGAAATAAATCTCCCTTGTTTTCATGGTCATTTTTTATCCTTCGTCTCAATGCAATCATCGGAGACTTCAATGGGGTAGCGAAAATTCCAACGTACACGATCACGGAAGGTACGAAAAAGTTTATCGCCATCGATCTTCACATCCACTCCAAGAGCGTTAAGTGTTTCTTTAAGAATAATTTTGAACTCTCCGTCGAGGTGCTCTACGAGTTTTGGGAGGTTTATTTTGGTCATATATTTTATTTAAACAAGATTATTTTTCTTTACTTCGCGCTGCTGCGCTCAGTACTTCCTCGCTCGACGCTCGGTCGCACATTCGACCTGCTGGCCTCAGTACTTCCTCGCTCGACGCTCGGTCGCTTTCCCATGCAGAAAGTATATCAAATCGAAGGGGTGCGGCGGCATTGCGTCGCACCCC
>CAYIJQ010000029.1:3565-6690 GCA_964363795.1 uncultured Candidatus Saccharibacteria bacterium | reverse complement strand
CTCCTCCCTTTTCGCTCGCCGCTACTAAGGGAATAACTATTGTTCTCTTTTCCTCTCGGTACTGAGATGTTTCACTTCCCGAGGTCTGCTCCTGCAAGCGTTTAAGTTGCAGGTCATCGAGTGTTGCTCGATGGGGTTGTCCCATTCGGAAATCTCCGGATCAAAGGTTGCTTAGCACCTCCCCGAAGCTTATCGCAGCTAAACCACGTCCTTCATCGCCTTCTTCAGTCTAGGCATCCACCACACGCCCTTACTCAGAACTCCCGCTAGGAATTCTGAGAACCGCGTTTTCTGTCCGTCACGTCTACACATGACGAACTGCTTTCTGCTCACCCGCTTACTCCGCCAGCTGGCGGAACGGATGAGACTTTATTCTTTTTGTCCTTCACCACTTTCGTGGCTCAGGATTCCTGCACAACGTTTCGGAAAGACTATCACCGAAACGTTATGTTGTTGATTCGCACGAACCCTCTCGAGTTCGTGCTTTTGTTTGTTTTTTGTGTCGCTCTTCAATTATCAACGAGCAACATATCTAGTATCCGATCCTTCGACAAGCTCAGGATAATCCTCGCTTGGCTCGGATTAAAAAAGCCGCTTGTAAGCGGCTTCAGTAGCACTTGCAAATGCAGGCTACGTCCGCCACTTATTTTCGCTGGTTCCGAACACCATATATGTAAAGAGAGTATATTCGAGCCGGCACGCTATGTCAAATGGTGGATATGTGTAGAATGAGCGTGGCTTATTTGTTCACTTTTTTGAGCATTTCAGCTGCATGCACGAGGTCTTTGGGCGAGGTTATTTGTAACCATTTATCCGTAAACACAGGTTCGAAGACGACGCCGAGCGATTTCGAAGCGGCAACGACGGTTTGTGGAAGCCCGAATTCCAAACTCCCCGGCTGCTTTGGCACGAGTGGAGCGTCAAAGATGCGCGTGTCGAGGACGTAGAGGTTAGTACTCGCTATCCCCTTTTCTTTACGCTTATCACTTTCAACGATGTTGGAAATATTCCCATCTTCCCCGAGCTCTACGCTCCCCGCTCGGTGCATCTCTGTTATTTCCTGCGCTAAAAGCCTCCAGGTTTTCGACGGCTCCATGCATCGTTCGATATCTTCTTTCGCGTAGATATCATCGCCCATCATCACGAGGAACCTATCTTTCAAAACAGCTCGCGCGGACCATAAAGCACCGGCCGTTCCATCGAGGTCTTTTTGTTCCACATACGTTATTTTCTTGCCGTTATACAAAGTGCCGAGATGGCGCTGGATGACTTCCTTTAAATATCCAACGATGACGATGACCTCGTCGATGTCGTCAGGAAGAGAATCGAGCTTGTACTCAAGTAATGGTCTCCCACCAACATCAAGCATGGGTTTCGGCACGGCACCGGTCAATTCCATCATGCGCGTACCGCGCCCTGCCGCTAAGATGACACATTGCATGGGAAGATTGTATCAGAACCTAAAACGCAACGCCCGCCGCGTTTCCTGCGGCAGGCGTGTGCGCGAACAAGCAGTCGGAACCATCAGTGACTGTGTGAAATTTCCGAGCGTACTTTCTCGATCGTGCGTGTTGCTGCTTCCTTGCCGCCAAGCCCGAAGGCCAAGCCGAACGCGAGTGACACTGCAACTACAAAACCTGTGAAAAGTGTTTGCACGAATTCCGTCGCAACGCCGAGCTGATTCAAGACCGCCATGATGGCAGTAACCCAAATCGCCCACTTTGCAACAGAGCCGGCGAGATTGCCGGAATGAGCGCCCGCTGCGCGTGCCGAACTTGAAACGACATTCTTCACAGCTTCCGCTACTATCGCCGCAAGTATCAGAATGAGGACTGCGACGAAGACCTGAGGCAAGTAGAGCAAAACCACTTGCTGCAGGAAGATGGTGACCTGATTAAGGCCGAGGACGTCGAGTGCCGCCACAAGAAAGACGATCACTATGAACCACTGAACAAGAGTGCCCAAAAAGGCACCTGGGTTCAGGCTGAACCCTGCTTCCCGCGCCATTTCATTCATTCCTGCTGCGCGTAAAGCGTCGTCGATCCGTAGGATCTTTACGACCTGATCCACGACGCGATACAGGACCATCCCGACAACCCAGCCGATGAGAAAAATGACAACGGCTGCGAGTATCGAGGGCAAGAACTGCACCACGGCATACCAAAGATCAGTAAATGACTGTTGGAGTACATTCGCTGATTGCGAAACTATCATATTTTAGTAGAAAGTTAGATTAGTAAGTCTTTATAACGGTGTTCGACCCCTTATGGAGTAAATGGTAGCACTCCCTCTACAATACATGTGAGAACTCCTTGTCTCGAGTGTGGATAGGAAAAAACTCCTAAATAGAGCTGTGTTGAGCCCTAGAGCAGGCGTTCTTTGTCTAAAAGGACAAGGTGCGGATAGTCCACAGTGTCTCGTACGAGCTTGTCTTGGATAGTCAGGCGGTAGCGAAATTCCGGGGTGGAAAAGGAAGCATAGCGGATTTCCCGACCAAATCTGGGTTCCAAGACTCTCATTGCCTCCCCGAGGCGCTTCTCATGGAGAGGGTCCCCGACCACAATAATATCCGCCGGGCGGGTCGGGTCACCCATAAAGGAGCCCGAAAGAATGATGACGGTAATCTTGCCAGACCGTTTCAAGACTTCGACAATGCTTTTGTATTGCATAGGGGCGACCTCCTGAACGAAAAGCGTGAGTGAGCGTGTGTATTTAAAATCCGGATTGAGCGTCCAGAAAAGTCCCTTTTGCTTCCCTTCTACCTTCCGTGTAGTCCGATTCGCGAGCGTTATCGATACCTTGCTCTTCTTTACGACATCCAGTTGCTCGAGCGCCTTCATCTCTTTCTCGGCAGAGGCAGTGGAGACACCCGCCCGCTTCGCGGCTGATGCTATAGAGAATAATTCTGAGGGAGAAAACAAGAATACTCGTAGTATCCGCGCGCGCGCCTCATTGCCTAAGAATTGGCCTAGGAAGTCCTCAGTCATGCCGAAAGTATACTCCCGTCCGAATATTGCACGCAAAGCGTGCGTGATGCGGAACGAAAGCGGCCCCCCCCCCCCCCGTTTGCGGGCCCCGGGCCGCCAAGGATACAAATTTACCTGGGTAAATTAGCGTCACTTTCC
>CAYIJQ010000029.1:1506-3555 GCA_964363795.1 uncultured Candidatus Saccharibacteria bacterium | reverse complement strand
CCCCCCAAACGGGGGGGTTTGGCGACCCAACCGCGCCCCCCCCCCGGCGGGGGGGGGGCCGGGGGGCCGCCAAGTATCCAATTTTCCTGGGTTACTTGAGCGTCACTTTCCCACCAGCCGTCGCTTCGCTCCTTCGAAACCCTCGGTTTCGAATAACTTCCGACACGGGGAACTCCCGTTCCCCGACCCCTTTCCGAAGCCGTCGGCAAAGTTACTTGAGCGTAACTTTGCCTCCGGCTCCTTCTATCTTTTTCTTCCACTCCTCTGCCTGCTCTTTCTTCACATTTTCTTTGAGCATAGCCGGGGCGCTTTCTACAAGGTCTTTCGCCTCCTTGAGACCAAGGCCAAGTGCTTCCTTCACGACTTTGATGACGGCGATTTTCTGCTCGCCCGCCGCCGTGAGTTCTACGTTAAATTCGCTTTTTTCTTCCGCCGCCGCGCCACCCGCTGCCGGACTGGCTGCTGCGACCGCTGTTGCGGAGACTCCCCACTTTGTTTCTATCGCCTTCACGAGCGCATTCAATTCGAGCACGGTCATTTTTTCGACCGAGTCGATGATTGCCTGCGCCGCCGGTGATATTGCGTTGTCTTCAGACATATGTGTGTTTAATTCTTAGTCTCTGCGACTTCACTTAGAGCTATCGCAAAGCGCTGAATCGGGCTGTTAATGATGTTCGCGAACATACCGCGGAGAGCCTGCATTGAAGGAATCGTCGCGATGACCTGCATTTCTACTTGTCCGATGAGTTTCCCTTCGAAGATGCCTCCGAGTATCATCAGTTTGTCTTTGAGCTTTGTGCCGAATCCGTGGATGAGGCGCGCAGGTGCCGTCGCATCATCGCCGCTCGCCCACGCGACCGCGACTTCGCCCTTAAGCGGCATATCGTCGTGCTTGTGTCCAAGCTTGTCGAGCGCGCGCCTGATGAGCGTTTTCTTCGCGACGAAATACGAGACACCGTCGCCGCGAAGGCTTCGGCGCATTGCTGATTCTTCAGCGACAGAGACACCCGTGAAATGCACGAAGACAGCGGATGCGGCCTTCAGGCCATCCTCGAGTTTTTCAACTATCGCCGCTTTTTGTTCTTTGGTTTTGGCCATAACAAAAACTGCTTTTTACCTTCTGTTAACTAGGCTTGAGTCCGCCAGCTGGCGGAACGACCTCGGCAGGATTTACTCCATACTTCCCCTCAAGCTGCGACGTATACACAAGTCCTTCCGAATCTGAAACAGATTCGTCAGGATCCTCATGCGTACTGCCAATCGCTTCGCTCTTGGATACTTATGGGACCCGCTGTCTCTAGCCTGACTTGAGCATTCTACGTATATGCTGACAAGAGTCAAACTATTGACTTTCCGCACAAAAAAGCGATAGTGAAATTTGTTAGATTATTTTTCAGTTACCAAGTCCAAGAAAGCTCTTAGAATCTTGTCTATCTCTTTGGTCACCTCGATTTTCTCGTCCGTCGTTTTTTGTACATACTCCTCCGGAGCGATAATTCTCCCAAGCTCTTGTTCCCACTCTCGTACGAGCTCTGCTTGTGGAGTATGAATGTCGTCTTTGTTTAGCTCGACAACGAGCCAGTCAAAATACGAACGTACCCCGGTGATTACATTTCCTCGTAATTTATCTCTTTCGCGAACGAGTGCAGCTCCTCGTCCGTATTTCTTCTCTATTTCATTCCAAAACGCACGGCGAGCAGGCCTATCCTCGCCGAAGTTGTCTCGAATAATAGTTCCGGAAAGATACGATTTGCTGTTCGCGACGAGGTCATTGAGCACTTTCATGCCGGTTGGCGAGAGTTTTTCAAAACCTTCATTACAGACGGCACCGGAAAGCTGTTCCGTATTCTCCGGTTCGATAACTTCAACACCCTGTTGTTTCAAGAGCGATAGCAGTTTCGGTCCCTTTATAGCGTCACGAACTTTCCGGCGATCCTCGAGGAGTTTGCTTTCGTCCATACCGTGTTATTACTTTTTATACTCTAGCATCGCTTTAATTGCGGAGGCGGTTTGCTCTTCGGCACTCTGTGATATTTCGTACACGTTCAC
>CAYIJQ010000029.1:0-1406 GCA_964363795.1 uncultured Candidatus Saccharibacteria bacterium | reverse complement strand
TAACGTTACCACGAATACTCTATTGTTCCCCTGTTAGTTGTTAATTTAATGAGTCTCAATCCCGAAAGTACCACCTTCTGGATCTGTTTGTTCTTCTCAAGAACGATGATGGTAGTTTTATCTTTCTTTTTGTTATAGAGCGCATGGATCGCAAACTTTTTGTCCGCAATGACAGTTTGACTTACCGGTGTCTTCGATGAGTCCCACGCATAGAGGAATGATGACGGGAGAGATATTGTAGAGGTACCGTAGTTGATACCAGTCATTCGCGCATACGTGAGAATATTCTTTGAGAATTGCTTCTGGAAGAAGAGTTTCGTTGTATTGCCTGAAGCATCTGTGATGCTGGTCGTCGTAGCGTTTTTCGTGACAGTCGTTGGTGAAGTCTCATCAATACCGATAACCAGAATATCTTTAGTCGAAGTACTCACACTTATCACTGCCTCCGGCGGAATGGTATCAGGAAATACGATGCCATTCTGACTTGCGGGGAGGAATGCGTCTTCCTCCCCATCTCCATTGAAATCAATAACGAGAGTTCCGTTCGCAGTCGGCGACTGTAGAGGGTCGACTGTGAAAGTTACTGTGGTTGAAGCGGATGATGGAATTGCGGCGAACGTAGTGTCGGCAAGAGCCTCATTCCCATTCATCTCTCTGATATCGAGGGTGAAGCAGCCACTTCCTATACCGCGCATTATGACTTGACCTGGAAGATTCCTTGGTACCGAGAGCCATTGCACCTCACCGAGACGTTCGTAGTTAACGCCTGGGATCGTGAATATAGTCGTTGTCGCGGTCGAACCAGAATAGTTTCCTTGCTCATCGGTAAAACCAAGCGTCAATGGAGAGTGCAGAACAAAGTGAAGGCGCTCTTGATTCCCCGGATAATTCGGCGCGGAAGTCGATATGTATTGGGGCAACGTTGAAGTGGAATTTGTAATGAGACCGGACAAAAGCGTTTCAAGTTCTGGAACTCCAAGTATGTTCGCGTGCCCCGCTTTCTGTATGAAGGAGTTGTAGTCCATCAAATTGAGCCAGTATCTGGTGGGTAGAACTCCGTTTGCCCAATGCGCACTCGGCTCAACAACAGTATCATCACCGTCTATGACGAACTGCGGATTAAAAGTAATTTGGTCGCCATATATCGGCTCTTCACAATCACCTGAACCTTGTACGGAACAACCAATCACCTCCTTTGTGTACTCGACGCTTGAGAGTGTCTCATTCCCCCATCCGGCAATCGTAATAAATTGGACCCCCTGAGACGGAGTCCAGTCGTCGAGAGAGATGTGCGTTGTTGCAGCATTATCGAAGAGACCCACCTCCACAACAGAGGGAGTCGCAACATCGCTAGCATCAGGCATCCCGCGACCTGGATCAGTCATAAAGTTACGCAAGAGCTCCCC
>CAYIJQ010000028.1:0-6797 GCA_964363795.1 uncultured Candidatus Saccharibacteria bacterium | reverse complement strand
ACGCGCGAGGTGAGCGCCGTCGCCACGTATGAATCGCCGGGCGGAACCGACAAGGTGCGTTTTACGATTAGCCTCGACGCAAGCGGGGCGGTGAACGGGGTCAAGTCCACCGATGCCCTCAATGGAGACACGGTGAGTGAGAATTTGGAAAAATTTTCTAATGGCTTACTTCTCGTTATACGTGGAAAAAAATTGAGCGAGCTTAGATCAATCGATCGTGTCGGGACATCTTCACTGACAACGGCTGCATTTAACGCTGTTCTGCCTGATTTGCAGAAGCAGCTCTAAATGGGCGCAATAATGGAGGAAAACGCAGGGTTTACTTTTACCGGAATTGGCACGAGCTGGTGCATTCTCGTAGATGGCGAGCCGCTCCGAGAGGACGCGCGAGCGTCCATTCTTGATTACGTTCAGGTTTTCAATGAGCGGTTTTCCCGCTTCCTACCAGATTCGGAGGCCAGCGCTTTTCGCAGCGTCGTAGCGGGTGAATACTCCGTATCAGAGGAATTCGCAATACTTCTTTCTCGCGCGGACGAATTGCGTCGTATCACGGGGGGTCTGTACGACACTGCGGTGGGCGGATTACTCGAAGAGGCAGGATACGACGCGGCGTATAGCATGGTGCCCCGATCGAGCATTGCGCAGTTTATTTTACCGAAATGGACGATTATTGGACAGACGCTTACCATCGATCGTCCCGTCGTCTTTGATATCGGAGGAATGGGAAAGGGATATTGTATAGATCACGTCGCTGAAATTCTCGAAAGCTACGGCTACCGGCATTACCTGGTCGATGGTGGTGGAGATATGTACGGGACATCGAAGCATAGCGGAGAACCGTGGAGAATCGCGCTCGAATATCCGGGAAAGCCAGACTTGGCCGCAGGCATCGTAGAGATAAAGAACCAGGGACTCGCAGTGTCGGATAGCTTTCGGCGTCGGTGGGGAGAATGGCACCACATCGTGCACCCTTTCTTAAGAGTCCCGATTGAGACGGTGGTCGGGGCCGTGGCGGTTGCACGGAGCGCATGGACTGCCGATTGTGCGACTTCATCTCTTTTTCTCTCAACTGAAGACCGCTACCCTGAAGTCGCAAGGTCCTTAACATCGCGCTTCTTGGTCTTCCGTGGTGACGGGACGGCGCACGTTAGCTCGGATTGGGAGGGAGAGTTGTTTCTGTGACGAGCGGAATCGACAGGAACATCTTCGTTATTACACACCCTGTGAGCCAAGTTCTCGCACCTGCGCCACCCACGCGTCATGCTTTGCGACATCGGGATGCTCACACGGGCCCATCGTCGTCACGTGCACGTCCATGCCGGAAAAACCGAGTATGCCGCGCGAGATCTCATTCGTATAATCGCCGTATTTCAATCGCGTCATAAAGGGACTATGCGCACCATCAACGACGATGACGCGCGCCGTCTTCCCTTTCAACAATTCAACGACGTCATGAGTTTTCTTGTCAAAGGAAAACGCAAAGCCGGGAAGCCATATTCTGTCAAACATGCCCTTGAGGAGGGCGGGCATGGTCGTCCACCAATTTGGGTACAGGACGACCACGTGATCAGCCCACTGTATGTTCTTCTGCACCTGAATAAGGTCTGGTTCGAGAGGTTGAATTTCACTATACCCCTTGTGCAAAATAGGATCGAATCGCAACTCACCAATGTTAAGTCGCTTAACCTCATGACCCGCGGCGCGAGCCGCGTTTTCGTATGCATCGGCAAGTTCTGCCGTAAATCCCTGGAGATATGAGTGTCCGACTAATATAAAAATAGTACGACCCGAGGTCATAGAGACAGTGTACAGTATAATGAACGTATGAAAAAAGTATACTGGGAAATACTAGCCAGCGTAGTTTTTGTTCTCGGAGGAACTTTTCTCGTGTATGGTCAGCTGGAGAGCAATGCGGCCTTTTGGGATGCACAGTCTATTTGGAGCATAGCGCTTATCATCTGTTGGACGATGGTCGCGGCCGGATATTATTATCAGGGCTGGGTAATCCATCATGGGCACACGTCTACTAACATTTCCGCGGTCTTGCCATCAATCGTCTTTACTGTGCAGTGTATTTTATTTGTTAAAGGCATCTTTTTTCATGACTGGTCGCTGATTTTGGGTTCTCTTATGGTAAACTCGGGGGTTGTTTTCTGTCTCTACCAGATCATTAAGGCAAAAAGAACCCGGGCTCCATAAACTACCTCGCAGCCAAGCTGTCGAGGTAGTTTATTTTTGCCGTCGGGATCGTAGAGAGACTAGTATCATTGACCCCGATCGAGACGTACCTTGGCTACTATATTATTCCAGAAAAAGACAGCTCCAAGACTCCAAGTGCTCTTACTGCTTCAACCCATACCGGACTTCCCTCGCCGAGCAGGCTGAATAGGATTAAATCGCAGGGCTAGATTGTATTTGGGCCTGATTCAGCGCTGTCGTATTACTTCCCAATAACGGTCAGCGATATCCCGCTCAAGTCTTTCTCTTTCACTTCTATCATTAACAACCCCCGCACCAGCGTCTTGAAAGTTGGCAATGTGCTCCCGACGGTCGAGAAGATCGCGCAGTTCTGGGTCTGTTTTTGCCAATCTTCGATATTCAGTTAGCTTTTCAGGTTCAAACTTCGGAATTGCTCCTTCTCTTCTCTCCTCGGGCTTCTCTCGGCCACGCCTTCCAAATCCTTCCCTTTCTTGCATGATGCTTATCATAGCACAGCCATATTTTCTACAGAGTCACCTTTCTTCTAGAGACGAGTCAGTAACAACCGTACGGATAGAGATAATTCGGACAACCGTAGTTGTAATTGTAGTTGTAGCCGTAGTTGTAGCCGTAGTTGTAGCCGTAGTTATAGTACGCGTACGAAGAACCGGTCACCGTGAACGCGCGCGAATTGCTTGTGCCGCGTCCATTCGTAATGTAGACGTCATACACACCCGGTGGCATGTTCGGGACGACAACTGTAAGCGAGGTACCATTCGTCGAACCGGCACCCGCCGCTGCATTGCTGCCGAAACGGACCGTGTTGGAGGTACTGTCGAACCCTGCGCCATAAAGCGTGAGCGAAAAACCCGCGGAGCCGCTTTGCGGCGAGAGTGAATCAAGACGGAGCGGTATGCCGTACCCGTAGGAACCGTATGGGTAGGTGTACTGATACGGATATTGGTACGGATATTGGTACGGATACGTCTGGCTTTGATACGAGGAGAAGGGGTAGGCGTATGCACTTCCTGTGTACCCTGAACCTCCGCATGATGCCTGCTGGATTGAATTTCGTGTTTGCCAATCGACGATACCTGTCTGAAGAAGAGCGTGAGTTGCTTGAAAATTGCGCACTGCTTGCTCGGTCGCCCGGCCGAAGTATCCGGTGACCATCCAACTCCCATCTCCTGGATAATTCTGGGTTACGAGGAATTGCTGTAGCGTCGACACTTCGCTTCCTCGCACGCCATACGAGAGATCGCTCGTGATGCCGACACAGCCGTACGCGTACCCGGGATACGGGTTGGTATACGCATACGAATATGAGTAAGAGGGTGGATAATACGCCTGCGCGACCGCTGTCCCCGACCCTGCCACAAAGAGCACTAATGCGCACACAAGAGACTTTTTCATAGTAGGTTTCTCTTGAACTAGTAAACCCTGCGGGTTTTCTGGCTGGCTTTTGCCTGCGCCGAGGCTTCGGCAGACAGGCGGAAATGCAAAAGCAGGACTTTTGCATTTCACTTGCTCTACGTCGCCAGTAATCTTTGCAATCTTCTTTTATTATACTCCTCCGAAAGAACGCAAGTAGGGCTACGGTGTGTTCGTCACCAGTAAGATGTAGCTGACGAATGTATGAATCAAGATTTAAAAATATACGATTTAATGTGATTTGCTATACTATCTCAAGCCTTGTACATGGTGTGAATGCCGCAACAAGATCCGAGAAACGCGGGAACACCCGGTCTATAGACATCGGCATGAGTTTATGCTATAGTCGCGGAAATGAAATCGGTTTTCTTCGTGTTTTTTCGCTACTTACTCTTTTCCGGGGCGGCGGTGGTCGTACTCATCATTGCGGGAGGAGTCTTCCTGTTTTCGGGAGGTAACGATAACGGTATAGAAACCCTCACCGTAGAGCCGGGTCCATTCGTGCAGGAAGTTTCCGTTTCAGGAACTGTAGTCGCTGCAGACGATGTTGATCTTGGATTCACTCAAAGCGGTAGAATTTCCCGTGTATATGTAAAAGTGGGTGATGTTGTCTCCGTGGGAAGAGTGCTTGCCGAAATAGAGAACGGCGATGCGCGTGCGGCAGTGCGGCAGCGGGAAGCAACAGTTGAAGTCGAGGAGGCACGTCTGCGTGCCCTTGAGCAAGGAACCAGGCCCGAAGCACTTGCCGTTGCGGAAGCCGAGGTAGAAAGCGCGGAAGCCGCGCTCGCGCAGAAAAATCAGGCGGTCATCGATGCAATAGAAAGTGCATACTCAATCGTAGATGACGCAGTGCATAATCAACTTGACCAATTCATCACGAACCCTCGGGGTGCAAATCCGCAAGTGGACTTCTTGAGCACCAATTCGGAGATCATCGCCGCAATTGAGATACACCGTCCGTCAGTTGAAGCTATACTCGCCACCTGGCAAAAAGAGATATTATCTCTTTCCCTTTCGGGCGACCTTGCAAAAGCAGTCGTGAACGCTCAGAAGAATCTTTCCGAAGTATCTTCACTCCTCACATTGGCTGCGACTGCGCTCAGTAATGCGATCTCCTCATCCTCTGTAACACAAAGCGATATCACTGGATATGTGACCGATGTCGCAGCAGCGCGCTCTGCCACCAATACCAGCATTTCTTCTCTGACTACCGCTGCAACCGCGCGGACAAGCGCTTTTGCGACACTCAATACGGCGCAGAAAAACCTTGCACTGAAGCGTGCGGGCGCCGTTGCGACGGATATCGATGTGCAAAAAGCACAGAACAGGGTCGCGGAAGCGCTTCTTGAAGATGCGCGCGCGGCACTGCAAAAAACTATTATCACTGCTCCGTTCCGCGGCGTTGTAACGCGTATGGATATTACTCCAGGGGAAATCGTCTCCCCTAACGGCGCCGGGGTATCAGTGATAAGCACCGATGCATTCGAAGTGGAAAGTTTCGTGCCTGAAATAAACATTTCGCTTCTTTCGGTCGGAAACCCAGCGACAATAATTCTCGACGCATACGGTGGAAGCGTTTTCTTTAAAGCTAAGATCGTATCCATCGACCCTGCGCAGACCGTGCGCGATGGCGTATCTACATACCGTGCTACCTTGCAATTCAACGAACAGGACGCTCGCATCAGATCAGGCATGACAGCGAATGTCGCTATCACAACACAAGAACGTGACGGTGTGATAAGCGTGCCACAAGGCTTGGTGCTTGAACGCGAGGGGAAAAAATTCCTCCGCGTCAAAGAGGGAGAACATATAGTTGAACGTGAAGTAACAACAGGGAGCGTCTCGTCATTTGGCTCCATAGAGATCACGTCAGGCCTTACAGAAGGAAACGTGGTGGTGCTTTCGGAACACTGACGCATGCCCACACACTAACTTTGTCTTATTTCTGCGCGAGCATGTATTATCAAAACTGAAAATAATGGAGCAAAATGTTCTGCTGATATGAAAACTGGTCGATACAATATTAACAAGCGAAGACAAAGTTAGTGCGTGGGTATGTTCCCGCTCAATGTCCGCATCGGATTCTTCCTCGCCGTGCGGGCGCTCCGACGCGCTTCCCTTTGGACGACAGGCCTCATCATCTTCGTGATGGTCTTGACTTTCCTCAACCTCGTCGTGGTATCGGGTGTCTTGGTCGGGCTTTTGCAGGGAGCCATTGATCAAACGCGTACGAAATTTACGAGCGACGTCATTGTCTCTGCTCTGAACGATAAAGAGTATATTGAAAATAGTCCGAACCTCTTGATGCTTATCGAGTCCATGCCTGAAATTGAAAACATCACGCCTCGCTATCGCGAGGGTGGAATACTAGAAGCAAATTACAAAACGAGAAAAGAGAGCGACAAAGCGAACACAGCCCCGGGACAACTCGTCGGCATCAATCCCGAAAAAGAACAGGCGGTAACCGGCATAGCAGACGATATTGTCGAGGGTTCATTTTTGCAGAGCGGCGATTACGACCAAATCGTTCTCGGTCACTACCTTCTCAAGCAATACATCCCTATAGAAACACCGAGTTTTTCGACCCTTGAGAACGTCGGTATCGGCACTAAAATACGGGTCAAAGTGGGCAGTGTCGAGCGCGAAGTGACCGTTAAAGGAATTCTGGAGAGCAAAGTTGACGAGATAGCACTTCGCGCGTTCATGGTTGATTCCCAGTTCCGAAGCATGATAGGCCGCAATGACGGTAACGTGACGGAAATTTCTATCAAGCTCAAACCGGGGGCAGACCCGGTCGCCGTGCGCGAGGCGCTTGAACGAAGCGGCGTCGATACGTATGCAAAAGTGCAAACCTATGAAGATGCCCAACCACAATTCCTGAAAGATATTATCGCGACTTTCAATATGCTGGGGAACGTCTTTTCCTCGCTCGGTCTTATCGTCGCTTCCATCACCATCTTCATTGTCGTATTCATCAATGCCATCACTCGCCGCAAATTCATCGGCATTTTGAAAGGTATCGGCATCCGCGGGCACGCTATCGAGATATCGTACGTGTTCCAATCTATCTTTTATGCAGTCATCGGCTCTTCGATAGGACTCGCTATTGTCTACGGCCTTCTCGTCCCCTTCTTTGCTGCACATCCGATAGACTTCCCATTCAGCGA
>CAYIJQ010000027.1:3290-7038 GCA_964363795.1 uncultured Candidatus Saccharibacteria bacterium | reverse complement strand
GGCCCAGATTTTCCGACGGGCTGTATCGCGTTCAACCAAAAAGACATGGCGCACGCGTACGCGACTGGGCGCGGCCCTGTTGTTGTCCGTGGTGACGCTGAGATAGTTGAAGGCAAGAAGGGTGACTATCAGATCGTCATAACCTCTATTCCATATCGAGTGGTCAAAGCTGACCTCCTCACGAAGATCGCGGATCTCGTGCACGAGAAGAAGCTTGAAGGCATCCGAGACATTCGCGACGAGTCCACTAAGGACATCCGCATTGTCGTTGAACTCAAAAATACCGCCAATGCGCAGACTGTCCTCAACTACCTCTACAAACACACGCAGTTGGAGGAAACGTTCCACTACAATGTCGTCGGACTTGTCGACGGTGTACCCCAAACACTTTCTCTCAAAGCACTTCTTGAGTACTTCGTCGCACACCGCAAAGAAGTCGTTACACGTCGGACGAAGTTCGATCTTGCGAAAGCAGAGGAGCGTGAACACATCCTCCTCGGTCTCAAGAAGGCACTTGATCACATCGACGAGATAATCGCGCTTATTAAGAGGTCGAAAGATGTAGACGAAGCGCGCGCGTCTCTTAGAGCCAGATTTAAATTCTCCGAGCGTCAGGCGAACGCTATTCTTGAAATGCGCCTCGCAAAACTCGCCGGCCTCGAGCGCAAAAAAGTAGAGGACGAACTGAAAGAGGTGCAGGCACTCATCGAAGAGCTCACGGCTCTCCTCAAGAGCGAAAAGAAACTGATGGAGCTCATCAAAAAAGAGATAGCCGAGGTCATAGAAAAATACAGCGACGCACGTCGCACGAAAATAGTGAAGCGTGAAGTAAAACTTCTCTCTGCCGAGGACTTAGTGGCAGATGAGGACTCTGTTCTGGTGCTTACATCAGGCGGCTATATCAAGCGCACGAATCCAAACGAGTATCGCCGCCAGAAGCGCGGGGGTGTGGGTGTTGTTGACCTCGATACGAAAGAAGAGGACTTCGTGACGCAATTCCTTACGGCCTCTGCGCACAGCGACCTCCTCTTTTTCTCGGATCGCGGCAAAGTGTACCAATTGAAAATGTACGAACTTCCTGAGGGAAAACGCGCGACCAAAGGCAAATCCATCATGAATTTCATCTCGCTCGAACAAGGCGAGCAGATAACCTCTATCCTTTCGATGCCAAAGTCAGTTAAGGCTTCGGACGGATTAGCCCTTCTCATGGTGACGAAGAGCGGTACCGTGAAGAAGACGTCAGCCGACAAATTCAGGGAGGTGCGCAGGAGTGGTCTTATCGCAATCGGGCTCGACAAAGGTGATTCTCTTATCTCCGCACAGTTCGTGCGCAAGGCCGACGATGCCATTTTGGTCACGAGCAAGGGTCAGGCGATACGGTTTGCGGAAAAGGACGTGCGCGAAATGGGCAGGCAAGCAGGCGGCGTACGAGGAATGAAATTGCGCAGCGGGGATTCTATCGTTGGTGCGGGTGTTGTACCTCATGATGCGAAGAATCCTGAACTCCTAGTCCTTTCGTCAACCGGCTACGGCAAGAAAACGAAGTTGTCCGAGTACAAGACGCAGGGTCGTGGTGGGAGTGGTATCAAGACAATGTCTATCACACCAAAAACAAAACAGCTCGTGGGCGGTGCCGTCGTTTTGAGTGGGGGCCCTGGCCGGGCAGGCGAGCTCGTTGCGATGTCAAAAAAGAGCCAAACCATCCGCACAGGACTCGAAGAAATACCGACGCTTAGCCGTGCGACACAGGGAGTGCGCATCATGAAATTGCGCGAAGGAGACCAAGTCGCATCGTTCGTGATATTTGGTGAAGTGGAAGTGGTAAGCCAATAGGCCCCAGAGAAGAATTCCCCATTTTTAGTCGTATTTTCTCTGTACGCTCTCCACAACGTATATAATACGTGTAATGCAATCGTTAATCTCCTCACGGGCAGGATTCGCGCACCCAAAGCGGAACATAGGAGCGCTTGGTGTTGAGCCCGGCATGCTTGTCGCAGATTTTGGGAGCGGGAGCGGCGCATACGTTTTCGCGATCGCAGAACGATTGGAGGGCAGCGGGCATGTATACGCAGTGGATATACAAAAAGATCTCTTACGCCGCATATCGAATGAAGCCACCCGGCGTGGATTTAAGAACGTCGACGTATTGTGGGCTGACCTTGAGGAGCCTCGAGCTTCGAAAATTGCGGAAGGCGCTATGGATCTCGTTCTTGTTTCCAATATTCTTTTCCAAGTGCCGGACAAGGTGGCGATCTTGACCGAAGCGCGCCGCATTTTGAAACCAACGGGGAAGCTCGCCATCATTGATTGGTCGGATTCTTTCGGGGGAATGGGGCCAGTCAAAGAAGATGTCGTAGCAAAAGAATCGGCAGTGGAGGTTGCTCGGAAAACAGGGTTCGAGCTCATAAAGGAATTTCACGCCGGCGCGCACCATTACGGATTGGTACTGCGGCCCGTCAAGAGTACATAACATCACCATGCCAAATCTTTCAGTGTTCCAAACAGTTCTTCTTGCAGCCTTCGGGGCCCTCGCGGTTTCGGGCGTTCTTATTTTTGCGCTTTTTGTCAGCAATAACTCCGGAACTACGATCGGCCCCGTCACCATATGGGGGACTCTGGAAGAGAGTGCGTTCCGCGTTGTTCTTCGCCAGACGGCAGAAAACGATGAACGCCTCTCCCAAGTTGCGTACATTCAGAAAGATGAAGATGGTTATACAGCCGAACTTACGGAGGCACTCGCAAGTGGCACAGGCCCCGACCTTTTTCTCTTGCGCCAAGATTATGCGGTGCGTGATGCAGCGAAAGTTCTCGCCATACCGTATGACCAGCTCTCGGAAACGCAATTCCGTAACGCATTTATAGACGCCGCAGAACCATATCTTGGTGAAGAAGGGGTCATCGCGATCCCTATTCTCGCCGACCCACTTGTTCTCTATTGGAACAAGGACATGCTTGCTGCTGCGGGCTATGCGAGGCCGCCGCAGTACTGGGACCAGCTCCAGGGGATGGCTCAAAACATAACGAAGAAAAATGATGCCGGGCAGATCCTCAAATCAACAATTTCATTCGGCGAATACCGCAATGTTGACTATGCGAAGGACATTTTGTCCATGCTCATCCTTCAAGCCGGAGGCCTTATCACGGCAAAAAATAGCGCAGGACGCCTTACGTCAGCGCTTTCGCGCACGGGGGGAGGGTCGCAGGCGACAGAATCAGCACTTCGTTTCTATACAGAATTTGCTGATCCGTCGAAAACCATTTATTCGTGGAGCCGTGCCTTGCCAGATTCACGCACCTCGTTTTCAACAGGTAATGTGGCGCTCTACATCGGTTACGCAAGCGAGAGGAATTTAATAACGCGTATGAATCCGAACCTGAACTTTGCCGTGGCGCCAATGCCTCAGGCGCGCACTTCTGAAAAAGTGATAGATGTCGCGCGAGTGTATGCACTCGCAACAGCCAGAGCAGCGAAAAATCCGCAAGGCGCCGTGACAGTGAGCTCTCTTTTAGCATCAGCTGACGTATCGAAGGCGCTCTCGACAGTGTACGGTATCCCTTCTGCCCGTCGCGATGTATTAAGCGCGTCAGAATCGAGCGAATCTTTTACCACCGAAGCAGATCTGTTCAATAAACAAGCAATAGTTTCTCGCGCTTGGTCTGACCCTGATCCACAAAGGACAGACGAAGTGTTCCGCGCTATGATTGAGAACGTAACGACGGGAACACTGCGCCTCCAAGAAGCCGTCGG
>CAYIJQ010000027.1:0-3190 GCA_964363795.1 uncultured Candidatus Saccharibacteria bacterium | reverse complement strand
GCGCTATGATTGAGAACGTAACGACGGGAACACTGCGCCTCCAAGAAGCCGTCGGACGTGCCCATCAGGAGTTGGACCACATACTAGACATATGATCCGAGTACTACGTCGCTCAATATTTCTTGCCTCCAGTCTCTCTCTTTCTGCCGCAACTCTCGCGATGTTTACGATTGCCAATGCGGCGACACCGGTTAGCGCTGCAGTTGGCGGCGTTCTTGAGAGCCCTCTGAACGCCGCGTTTAGTTCACTTCCTGGTTTTATTGAAGGAACACTCAAAGCCCTGGTCATGATAGCGCTCCCCATATTGACGCTTTTCATTGTGTATTCCGGCTTTCTCTTCATATCGGCGCAAGGGAATTCGAGTAAGCTCGAAGAGGCGAAAAAGAACTTCGCGTATGTAATTATAGGTGCCATTCTTATTCTTGGCGCCTGGGTCATTGCGACTTTGATCGGGGGAACAGTCTCCCAACTCACCGCATAATCTAGTTCCATGCACTTGTTTCGAAGAGGTTTACTTTTTCTCGCACTCCTCACGTATCCTTCGGAGGCCTTTGCCGCAGCTCCGAAGAATTTTTCAGAGCTCGCCGAAATGGTCGTCCGCCTCATCGACACCGCAACAGGCGTACTTATTGTGCTCGGCTTCGTGGTTTATTTCTGGGGCATTTCAGAAAACATCCTGAAATTCGAGGACGACCCGGAAAAACGGAAAGCATACTTTTTCTGGGGTCTCCTTGTTCTTTTCGTCATGGTCTCCATCTGGGGCATTATCGGGCTTCTCGAAAATACACTTTTTGGGAGCTCTTCATTTGGCGTATGAGCTTCAGTGGTGTAAAGACTGCACTGCTTTCTCTCCCGATTTTTTTCACCATTGACCTCATCCCAGGCACGGTTTCTGCCCTTACGCTCGTTCAGGTAGCCGAATTGTTCAATATTTTTGTCGGCCTGATGCTAGCAATGGCACTCCTCGTTTTTTCCGGCGGATTGTTTGTTTATTTTTCACGTCTTGGGACGTGGCCAAGCCATCGCGACACGGGCATCAAGATAATGGAGTGGGGGGTGGGAATACTCTTCGTACTCATAGTTATTTTAGCTATTGTGCAGTTTTTTGAGAAGTACCCAAGGGTATCGAGCATTATAGTAGGGGGCATCGTTCTTCTTGCCGTCGGTTATTTCGCCTTTACTGTTGCCAGGAAGTCTGCAGAGGACAAAAAGAAAGAACATTGAGAACCGCGTTCATCCGCTGTTATCCACAGCGCTACACTCAGGCGTATTGTGTTTTCTAAGGGGCTCGATACCATTACAGGTGAATATTATTGGGTAATCTACTCGAAATAACTACATTATGCGTGCACGAATAGCAGGTTTCTCGCTAGCGACAGCCACTCTCGTGCTCCCGCTCCTTGCGAGTGCCCAGACGCTGAGTGATACCCTCATTTTCATGAGCACCATCTTAAATGGTGTCATCGGGCTTTTTATCACTCTTGCAATCGTCGTATTCTTCTGGGGTCTCATCAAGTACCTCTGGAGCATGAGTAGCGAAGACGCTCATGAGGGTCTCAAGATAATGTTCTGGGGAGTCGTTGCTATCTTCGTTATGGTCTCAATCTGGGGCATTATTGGACTCGTCCAACGCTCTCTACGCGTACAGAGTACCGAGCCCATCATCCCGAAAGGTATCTACTACACCCCTCCACGATAGTGGTGGGGAAAAGCCCGAGAACTCTCGGGCATGCGTGAAGCAGACGTAACCGAACATGGTGCCGGCGCAACAACTCATAAATAAGTTCAGCGAATTCATCATTACGCCGGCGATTTTCTTGATATTCACCGCCGGCTTTTTTCTTTTTGTGTGGGGACTTGTGCAATTCCTTTGGAACCTTGACGAGGGTTCACACGAGGAAGGCAAGAGTCACATGCGGTGGGGCATCATCGGAATGTTCGTAATGGTCACAGTGTACGGGATCATCGCGCTCATCAGTAACACCTTCGATCTTGGTATTGGGCCCGATGGCTCATATAACCCTGACGTCAGCAGGGCGGCTGACATCACGTATCCGGGTTACTTTATTAAGTAACTCGACTTTGCTCTCCGACGCTCGAAAGGAAATCGTCAAACTTTCTCATAAGTTCTTTGAGTGCTTCTCCCGGCTCCTTAAAGGTGAAGGAGTCTATTGTACGGATAGGCATGACCTTAGAGGACGTGCTCGTGATAAAGGCGCCATCGAATGCACGGAGTTCTTCAAAAGTAATATCTCGTTCTTCGAGAGAAAAACCATTTTCTCGCGCCACACTGAGAACATGTTTTCTTGTAACGCCCAGAAGAATTTCTTCTTCAGGAGGCGACATAATCGTCTTGTCTTTAATGCAAAAGAAGTTAGTGCGTGTGCCTTCTGTAATGCTTCCCTTCCGATTTAGCAAGAGCGCATCGTATGCATCTGCCATCCGAGCTTTTCGATAGGCGAGATAGCTCCCGAGCATGTTCAAGGTTTTTGCGTGAGGGAGCACCCGTTCATACGGATAGGTGATGCAGTGCACCCCGTCGCGATACAGTTTTTTGTCAGGGAATAGGGGACTAAGGGCTAGGATGTAAAGGGACGCATCTTCTTTGGTCTTGCCTCCGATGAGAAGGATTTTCAGGTTACAAGTCTCCACGTTGTTTTTTTCGATTAATTTCTCGACGCTACCATATATGGTAGTGGTACTAAAGAGGTGCTCAAGGCCGATGATGCGCGCGGATTCAGCAAGGCGCTCTAGGTGTTCGCTAAGGAAGCGAGAGACGCCATTCGTGACGCGAATGGTCTCATACACACCGAAGCCGTATTGGTATTCAATGCTCGAAAGCGGAATGACCGCTTCTTCAATGGGAAGAATTTTCCCATTCTTGGAGAAGTATTTGTATTCCATAGTGGGCGGGGAGGGACTTGAACCCTCACGCCTTGCGGCACAAGGTCCTAAACCTTGCGTGTCTGCCATTTCACCACCCGCCCAGAACCTAATCCTATAGTAAAACTCTTCTCTTGTCCGCCCTATTGGCTCTGAGAAACCCACGGTTTTCCCACTCCTTCCTCCACGGGAAAACAATTGTTTTCCCGACCCCTTTCATCCAACTGGGCGTCCGTTCACTTCGTTCGTGTCCGCCCAGTTGGATTCGAACCAACGACCGTTCGCTTAAGAGGCGACTGCTCTACCA
>CAYIJQ010000026.1:0-7110 GCA_964363795.1 uncultured Candidatus Saccharibacteria bacterium | reverse complement strand
AATTTCCTCAGGTAGATTATTCGAAACTACTTATCTACGAACGAACGGATGAGACTGAACAAGCCAAGGAATTGGCATGTGCGGGAGGAACGTGTGAGATTGTTTAGCAGAAGCGAAACTCTTTTTCGCCATATGCTCTCCGGAGCACGGATATTTTTCTACTGAAAAATTCCTCGAGCTCACGCCGCCGCGCTCGCTAGTCTCCGTCAAGCACATGTCGAAGCGAGTTTCGCAGAAGGAGTTAGTTGCTGGAAAATGAAAGCGCCGGGCGAATTGAAGTGGAAGGCCAATTATGGTAGACTGCCTTTCTGCGTTAGGCAGTCGCAGTGAGCCGTAAGGCGAACTGAGGAAAGTCCGGACACGCGCACCGCAACCCAGTAGGTCATCCTGTTGGATAAGGTGCAGCACGGTAGCGGGTAACGCCCGTCGTCCGAGAGGAAAGGGATGCGAACAGTGACGCCGATGCCGAGAGGCTAGGGTTCCTTAGTCCAGTAGGTGATTCTACTGAATCAGGAATAGCTTCGTAGAAATACGGAGGTGCAACGGCAAAATTCCTACCTGCGTGCAAGGTCGTGCTCGGTCGTGCCGCCGTGTGTTTTTCCTTGAACACAGTGCGGCATGACTGAGAGAACCGCGTGAGGTGAATGGCAACATTCATCCCAGATACATGACTGCCCCCGACAGAATCCGGCTTAACGACGCAGCGAACCCGAGGGGAGTGGGAGTGCTTGCACTCCCACTTCCGAGGGGAACAAGACGAACGAACGAAGTGAGTAACGACGCAGCGAAACGAGCAATGCGAAAGCGTTGCTCGCTTTCGCATTCGAGCAAGCAAGTCGATATGGTATTCCATATCGACGTAGCAAAAAGAGCCCTCGTAGGGCTCTTTTTGTTTTCCACAGTTGAGTCCATTTTTGAGCGTGGTATACTCTTTTCGTAACAATATATATACATGTATGGATGGAACATTTGAAAGCTCTGGGAATAACCCAATGTACCAAAGATCAGTAGGTATCGTGTATGAAGCGGTAGAAAAACCTTCAGATGTACGATTGAAGGGAGTGTTAGAAAATGTGACTTATCGTTTAGTACTACTTCTAACATTTTTCTTACCGTTTTTCTTTATACCGACCGCATGGACATCTGTTCCGCAGGCGAAATCTCTTCTGGTCATAATTTTTATTGTTGTCGCGCTACTCGCGTGGATCGCGACAGCACTTACGGAGGGAGTATTTCGCGTACCAAGAAGCGCATTACTGTTTGCCGCTCTCCTTGTACCTATGGCATATCTTGTCTCAGCTCTTGCGGCCGGTGCGTCACACTTGTCCTTTATAGGGGGCGGGTCTGAGCAAGATACGGTTGTTGCGGTCATCCTGTGGTATGTACTCTTTGTTGTATGCGCGAATGTTCTCGGAACGAGCTCGGAAAGACTTATTTCAGTGATCCGAATGCTTACGGCGGGCGGAGCACTCGTGCTTTTGATCCAGATAGTTCGTCTCGCATTCCCATCGTTCACTTTTGGCGATGCGTTCGTCTCGCAGGTATCGAGCGCTCTAGGCAGTTGGCACGACCTCGGAATTTTCCTCGGGCTTCTTCTTTTCTTTTCGCTTGCTTTTCTTTCGACGTCTGTCGCGACGGGACGTTCCTGGAAATTACTACTCATTGGCACAGCGGCAACATCCGGCTTCCTCCTACTCGTAGTCAATTTCCAAGATGTATGGTTAGCGCTCTCCATACTTTCCCTCGTATATGGTGGGTATCTCTGGTATGTCTCACGCGGACAAGAAGGAGGTGGGTCCCGCTTCTTTCAACGCGGCTTTCTCTGGTGGATCATTCTGGGAGCTGCGGCTCTTGGGCTCTATTTCGGGGGCACCGCACTACAGGGAAAACTCCCGGCTCCTTTGCAGGTAACGCAAATTGAAGTGCGTCCTTCGTGGCAAGGGACGCTCGCCATAGGCAGCGGGGTATTTACGCAGCCCGGCAGTATTTTTTTCGGCTCTGGACCAAATACGTTCCCTCGCGAATGGGGAATGCACAAACCTCTTTCCGTAAATACCACACAATTCTGGAACATTGATTTTTATGCTGGTGTCGGGTTTATTCCAACGTCATTCGTTACGGTAGGACTTTTAGGGGCGGTCGCGTGGGGAGCTGTGTGTCTCGCACTTCTTCTGAGTGTTTGGATAGTAATTCGCCGACGAGGAACAGAACCTGGAGGTGGTATGGTGCCCGTAGTGCTCGCAGGAGCTATATATTTGGCGACATTCCACATACTGTATGTGCCTGGTCCCGCGCTTTCAGCACTCCTGTTCTTAGTGTTTGGCATACTTGTTGCCTCGGAGATCTTAGCGGGCTCGACAAAAACTCAAACCTGGTCACTACATTTCGACTCATGGAAAGGCCGTGCAAGTATCGTGGTGATTGTCATCTTCGGGCTTCTCATCTCTTTCGGAGAAGTGCAGTCCGTACGTGCTCTCGTATCGGATATGCTCGTGAATCGTGCCATCGTCGTCTACAATACGACCCGAGATTTTACGCGTGCATCTAAGGAGACTACCGCTGCACTCGCAATATTTCCGAAAAACGATCGAGCGCATCGCGCTGCAGTCGAGCTAGGCCTCTTACAGTTGTCGGAGCTTAGTGCATCAGGTGATACGAGTGAAGCCGTTCGCGTTCAGCTTCAAAGTACACTCAATGCGACGATAGAACACGGCCTTACAGCGGTTGCTATCGAGGGCGGCAACTACCAGAACTGGCTCTCGCTCGCGCGACTGTACGGTGAGCTTGCCGGAGCTGGGGTAGAGGGAGCAGAAGAACAAGCTCGAACGGCGTATGGGGAGGCGCAGAAAAATAACCCTACGAATCCACTCCCGCTTTTGGGGTTGGCACAGATCGATCTATTAAGTGGGAATGAGGAAACGGCACGTGAACATCTCACGGCTGCCCTTCAAATAAAACCTGACCTAGTTGCAGCAATATTCCTCCTCTCTCAAATAGAAGCGCGGGCGAATAATCTCCCGGCAGCACGAGAGGCGGCAGAAGCAGTTGCCAGTCTCGCCTCACAGGATCCTCTCGGTTGGTATAACCTTGGAACGATTTACTATGCAGGTGGAGATTTCCAAAATGCTTCGCTCGCATTCGAACGCGCCGCAGGACTTCAAAATGATTATGCGAACGCGCTCTTTCTCCTTAGCGCGTCATACACTGAACTTAATAGGATTGACGATGCGCTCACTGCTCTTAAGGCGGTGGCCGCTTTGAATCCAACCCAGGAGTCCCTTCAAGCAATGATCACAGCACTTGAGGCAGGGAAAAATCCGTTCAGAGCGACAGTCGAAGAATAGTAAGCTCTATATGATGCAAAGAGCGTTACGCTTCCTCTCTTACGAGGCGCGTACATTGGAACGTGCTGTTTTAATCCTCGCGGCGGCCGCTTTTCTTTCCTCGCTCTTGGCGCTTTTGAGGGATCGACTCTTTGCACATACATTCGGTGCAGGAGTTGAACTCGACATATATTATGCTGCCTTTCGAATCCCCGATTTCCTGTTTGTCGCAGTTGGGGCGCTTGTCTCGGTCTACATACTCATTCCAGAACTTACGAGACGGGGAGAAGAAGAACAGAAAAGATATATAGATACTATCGTCGTCGGATTTTCTCTCTTGGCAATTGTATCTTCACTTCTCGCGGCGTTGTTCGCCCCCGCAATTTTAGAAGCGTTATTTCCACGACTTATCGATCCGCCGGCTGGCGAAGGGCGTATGGAAATACTCGTGAGCATTACGCGTATCATGCTTTTGCAGCCACTCCTCCTCGGACTTTCCAATATCCTCGCAGCGATAACTCAAGTACGTGCTCGCTACGGACTGTATGCCCTTTCACCGATCTTGTATAACATTGGGATAATCAGCGGCGTTCTCGTGTTTTATCCAAGGTGGGGCTTGACCGGTCTTGCGTGGGGAGTGGTTCTCGGGGCGCTATTGCATCTTGGTATCCAACTCCCGGCAGTTCTCCGAGATGGATTCTTTCGAATAATCCCGAGTCGTATCGATGTCGCAGCCCTCTGGCGCACCGCTTCTATATCGGTTCCGCGCGCGCTCACCTTGTCCCTCAATCAAGTCGCATTTATCGGACTCGTCGCTCTTGCCGCGACACTTTCGTCAGGCTCAGTCGCGATTTTCATATTCGCGTACAATCTTAGTAGCGTTCCGCTTTCTATTATTGGGGCCTCATACTCTGTGGCGGCGTTTCCAACACTGGCGGCAGCATTCTCAAACGGACGAAAAGAAGAATTCGTGGGACATGTCGTGATCGCTGCGCGGCACGTTATCTTTTGGTCACTTCCCGCAATCGCACTCATTGTTGTTTTGCGCGCACATATCGTCCGAGTTGTCCTTGGGTCGGGCGCTTTCGATTGGACAGATACACGTCTCACTGCGGCTGCCTTGGCGATCTTTTCTCTTACGCTTCTTGCGCAAGGGCTGACACTCCTTCTTGTGCGAGGATATTATGCCGCTGGCCGTACGCTCGCTCCATTTGTCGTATCACTTGCTGGAGCGGGAAGCGTAATTGTCCTTGGGCTTCTATTTCTGGGCATCTTTCAGGACCAAAGCATCCTTCAATTCATAGAAGTAATGTTGCGCGTCGAAGAACTTCAAGGCACTTTAGTACTCGCCCTTGTCTCGGCGTATGCATTCGTATCACTACTCGGGGCCCTTGCACTCGTACTTCATTTTGAATATTGCTTCGGTGGATTTTTTTCCGGTGTAAGGCGGACCTTTTTTGAAAGCACTGCCGCTGCTTTTACAGGCGGATTCACTGCATATGCGATGTTGTATGCACTAGGTCCCTTAACGTTTCCCTCGACCCTTCTCTCTGTTTTCCTGCGTGGGTTTGCAGGAGGTCTCGCAGGAATAGTCGGGACAACATTCGTGTACTGGTTACTACGAAACCGCGAGTTCAGAGAAACTGTCGAGGCCATTTCGGCGAGGATTTGGCGTATTGAAAAGCTTGAGGGGGAGATCACAGTCATTGCTTCTGCCGAAGACATCAGTCCCTCGAGACCTCAATAGCGGTTTCGCTCGTAGCCCATGCGTCGTGCGGGTCGCTGTCTGCCGCTACTGCGGCAGCGCTCACTCTCGACCCGGCCTGCGGACACCTGCAAGACGCATGCGTTCTTCGCTTTTTTTGGGTAGGATGAGAGCTTCGTATGAACATCCGGAATTTCTCAATAATCGCGCATATCGATCACGGCAAGTCGACGCTCGCAGACCGGATGCTTGAGCTTACGGGGACCGTTCCTGCGCGTCACATGCAAGAGCAAGTACTGGACAGGATGGATCTCGAACGCGAGCGGGGCATTACGATAAAAATGGCTCCCGTTAGAATGCTTTGGAAACATTCTACTAATGGGACAGGGCCGGCGCAAGAATACATATTAAATTTGATAGATACGCCGGGGCATGTGGACTTTTCATACGAAGTCTCGCGCGCCCTTACCGCCGTCGAGGGGGTGATATTGCTGGTCGATGCGACCCAGGGTGTAGAGGCGCAGACGCTCTCGGTCTTGGCACAAGCCAAGGAACTCGGCCGCGTCATCATTCCGGTCGTCTCCAAAATAGATGCACCGCATGCGCGTGTGGCAGACATCAGGGCCGAGCTCGCCATGCTTTTAGGGGTCGAAGAATCACAAATCATGGGATGCTCTGGAAAGACAGGAGAAGGAGTTGTCGAACTCCTCGATGCGATTGTGGAACGTCTTCCGCCTCCGGAAGTGCACGATGCGAGCGCGCAGGGCCTCATTTTTGATTTCGGATACTCCGACCACCGTGGCGTCATCGTCTATTTGCGCATTTTCGGTGGGCAGTTCCGCAAAGGTGACCACCTGCGTTTTGTCGCCGCCGAAACCGATTTCATCGCGCTTGAAGTAGGCATCTTAACGCCGGGCGAGACCCCACGGGAGCAACTTCTCGAAGGCGAGATCGGTTATATCGTGACTGGCGTTAAGAGGCCGGGGGTCGCAAGTGTCGGGGATACAATTACTCAGGCGAAACACCCTGCACATGCTCTTCACGGCTACCAAGCTCCCACACCGGTCATCTGGGCCAGTGTCTATCCGGAATCGCAGGATGATCTTGCTGTTTTGCGACAGTCACTCGATAAACTCAAACTCTCGGATTCGTCTCTTTCGTATGAAGAAGAGTCTTCCGGTGTCATGGGAAGGGGATTCCGATGTGGTTTTTTGGGCATGCTCCACCTTGAGATAATCATCGAGCGTTTGCGACGTGAGTTCAATATGGCACTCGTGGTAACGCAACCAACGACTGTCTACGAAATTACGAGAACAAATGGGGTAGTAGAGGAAATATATGCCCCAGCCAGATTCCCTGAAGAGGGACTTATAAAACAAGTGCGCGAGCAGTGGGCACGCGTAATTATCTTCACACCGCCTGAATATATTGGCGGCATTTCGCAGCTTCTCCATGAGTATGAAGCGGCACTCGGGAACACCGGGAACTTGCCCGATGGCAAGGTTGAGCTGCATGCGGAAATGCCACTGCGCGAGCTCATGCGCGGTTTTTTCGACCGCCTCAAGGGCGTTTCATCAGGATTTGCCTCACTTTCGTATGAGATTATTGGGTTGCGTGAAGCACAGGTAGTGCGGCTCGATGTGTTGGTAGCTGAAGAGCTGGTCCCTGCGTTCTCTCGCATAGTGTCCGAGCGGCGACTCAACTCCGAAGCGGAGTCACTTGTGGAGAAGCTTGAAAAACTTTTGCCGCGCCAGTTATTCGAACTTAAGATACAAGCAAAAGCCAAGGGACGTATCATTGCGTCCCGGCGCAAATCGGCGATGCGTAAGGATGTGACGGGATATCTCTATGGTGGTGATATCACGCGCAAGATGAAGCTCTTGGAAAAACAGAAACGCGGAAAGAAACGAATGTTGTCCAGAGGTAAAGTCGACATTCCTCACGACGTTTTCCTCAAAGTAGTTCGCGAGGCTTAGTACGGTAAAATGCTTCCCCCGTAGCCAACGCGAATCATTATGGTACGGAGGTATTCCTAAAAGTCGTGGTCGTATGAGAAAGCTGACTTTTCTATTTCGCTCTATT
>CAYIJQ010000025.1:0-7452 GCA_964363795.1 uncultured Candidatus Saccharibacteria bacterium | reverse complement strand
ACCGAACGCGGTCAAGGTCAGCAAGGCCTAATTTAAGCCTGCCAACAACAAAACGCCCTGAGCTTAGTCGAAGGGCGTTTTGTGTTGAGCGTCTAAATTTAGGAAAGGTGTGCCGAAACGAGCTTCGTCATCTCGAACATGTTGACGACCGCTTTGCCGGCAAAGACCTTCTTTAAAGCCGCGTCTGCGTTGATATTGCGCCTGTTTTTCTCGTCTTGAAGGTTGTTTTTCTTGATGTACACCCAGAGTTTTTTCACTACTTCCGAACGCGGCAGAGGGCCATTCCCAACGACTGCAGCCAAGTCGTCACTGACTTTAAGGGGCTTCATAAAGGCTGAGTTTGCTTTTGCCATAAAATTGGAACGCTATAGGTTAATTGGTATAGGAGTATTGTACCCTGCCTCCGCTTAGACGCCAGAGCCCCTGGGGACAGCGTTTTTTACGAATATCATCACAATATTCTGAGGGGGGGGGTATGCTACTCTTGATCTAATGAATATTTGTGTCTTTTGCTCGATGTACGAGGCGCAAGCGAAGTACGCTAAAGCCGCAGAGGCACTTGGCCAACTTCTTGCAAAGAATGGCCACACGCTTATCTGGGGCGGCTCCGATAGTGGCCTTATGAAAACTATCGCGGATGCTGTGCAGAGAAATGGCGGTAAAGTCGTCGGTGTCACAATAGAGCGTTTACAAGGTTCCGCCCGGAAAGATGCCGATGAACTTATTGTTACGAAAGACCTCGCCGAACGGCAGACTGTGATGCGCGAACGCGCCGATGCGTTCATATTACTCCCCGGCGGCATCGGCTCACTGGATGAAATAACGGAAATCCTTGAGCTCAAGAAACACGGTCTCCACGATAAACCCATCGTTATCCTCAACACTGACGATTTCTACAGAGGCTTCCGTTCACAACTCGAGCGAATGCACCGCGAAGGTTTCATCGTCCATCCTTTAGAAAACTACTTGTATTTTGTCTCAACACCGAAAGACGCTCTACGCCTGCTTAACGAACTGTGATCGCGGTCGTGCAGAATGACCATTCACCCGTAGAAGAAAGCACCGAAAGAACGTAATCACCCGTCATTAGAGGCCCCACGAAAAAACCGCCTCGCAAAGGTACGTCTCCTACACCAGAAAGTGAAGCTGAAACCGCGCTCTCCGCTCTCCACGCGATACTCGCCTCTTCGCCGCGTGAGATGACACTAGGGTGAGCCGAAATGATACATGAGGGGACAATTGCCGGACGCGGTTTGATCTGTGGAGACTGTTGCGGAGTTATCGCTTGAATCGCTGCCACAAACGACTCTCCCTCTATACTTCCATCAAGAATGGGCGAAACAACGATAATCCCTATTAGAACTACCGACACGGTAACACCGAGTATGAGAACGCGGAACATGATGTCATTAGTATACTACCCCTCTGCGCCTCGTAGAAACGCTCTTTTTTCGCAGTATAATGAACACCTCATGGACCCGGTAGTGAAATTCCGGCTGGGCCTTCTTAATAAAAGCTGGGACGAGAGATAAATCTTCATGTCATCAGAAAAAGGAACATCATCGAAGATCCGCGCCTCCGGCGCAAGCCGAAATTCTACTGACCGGATGGAAAGAACGATAAAGGTAGTTTCCTTGAACATTCAGCACGGCTGGAACTTAGACCGCTCCGTTCCCTTGCCCATCCGCCGGGACGAAGTATTCGCGAATTTAAATAAGATTGCGAGACTTCTGAATCGTTACGCTCCAGACATCGTCCTATTACAAGAGGTTGATCGCATCTCCCCCCTCACAAATGGGACTGATCAGCTTCGCTATCTGGCGTCACGCGTGGGGTATTCGCACCATGCTCATGGAGCTTCAAGTGAGTGGCGAATTGGAAAACGCATCATTTATGCTGCCGGCTGTGGGATACTCTCGCGCTTTCCCATCGTCAAAACAGAAAACGTCAAATTCGACCAGAGCTGGCCGACCTTGCGAAAGGGATTCCTCATCGCAACCCTTGCTATAGCTCCCGGGAAAGAATTGACTGTCGTCTCCGCCCACTTCCCTCCGATAGATATCCTTAACGTGCGATCAAAGCGCTTGCAGATAGAACATATGGCTAAAGCGCTCCGGAACAAAGGCCCTATCATCATCGGAGGCGACCTGAACATGAGCCTTTCCAGAATGAGTAGGAACAACATTGGCGCACTCGCACGACGTCTCAATGTACGAACGCACCGGGCTGTCGTTGATCAACGTCTTGCGACATATCCGTCGCGCGATCCGCGCAGAAAAATAGATTGGATATTCGCTTCTCCGGAGATTGCCATGACCGATTACATGGTTTTCCCTGATAAAGTTTCAGACCACCGCGCGATAGGAACGACGCTAACTTTCTAAACGAAAACTGCCCCCTTGCGGAGGCAGTTTTGTCAAAGGAGTCGGAATTACATCATTCCGCCAGAACCCTTTTTGTTCACAAGCTGGTAGACCGCAGAAGCGCCAACAAGAACGTATACGAGCCACTCGACCGCCGGCCAAGAGCCGAGGATCATGTAGACGACGTTCCAATTGCCTCCCAAGAAACCTCCCAAGCCTATGAGGCCCCAGGTAAGACCACCTACGATAAGGAGCCACCAACTGATTGTTCCAAGATTTTTCATGAAGAAAGGTCGTTATTGGCTGATAAATCGACCCCTTGAGATCCGTTGCGTAAGTATGGAATATCCTTGGCATATGCGCTATTCAGTTATCCCCCACGCCAATAATGGCGTAATTGCATGTGTTTCCAGACAATATGGCACAATCTCTCCCGATTATCGTCGAAAAATCGGCCAACTACCTCATCGCACCTCTCCTCATGGGCGTTATTCTCACCCTGTGGGGCGTGGATCGACGCGGCGGACTTTTTTATTTGTTAGTCTCGTGCTTCAAGGCTTCCGCCTCATAAATGCGGCGGCGCAGAGCTGTCGTTGAAAATCCGTGGTCGCGTGTGTTGAAGTACATCTCTATCGGTAAGTCATGCCCCGTGTATGGCTTCCCCTTCCAATCCGCGCCGATGATGCGGATATCAATGCCAAGTTCGTTCTTCTTCAGGATATCGTACAGTTGCGCCTCTGTGTCGTATATAAATATTTCATCTATATACTTGATCGCCTCAAGTATTATTTTCCGCTCCTCAAGGGACATAACGGGTTTGTTCTTCTCTGGCCTGTCAATTGAAGGGTCGGATTGAAGCCCTACGACGAGATGGTCACAAATAGTTCTCGCCTCCTTGAACACCAGAATGTGCCCCGCGTGACAGAGATCAAACGCGCCGACAGTTACCCCCACTTTCTTTCCATTCCGCATTGGAAAACAGCATACCACGTCTCGATGAGCAAAAAACGGCCTTATGCTAGAATGCTCGTATGCAGGCCCCGTCACTAAACTTTGGCATAATTTTGCCGAAAGAGAATGTGATGTTAATGGCAGTATAGAGAATCATACTTTTTTATGGCTGATGTCGCAGATGGGCAAAATAGAGGCAATGCCAAAGTTAGTGCGGGGCAGGCTCTTCTTGCTTCCTATGAAAAAGACGAAGCGCTCTTGCGCCTCGCGCGACTTCTCTCTGATAAAGGCTGGTCACTTCTCGGCTCCGCAGGCACCGCAAAGTATCTGAACGACAACGGCATAGTATGTCGCGACGTAGCGGAAATTGTGGGGAAACCCATCCTCGGACATCGCGTGGTAACACTCTCACGAGAGCTTCATGCGGCCCTGCTTGCGACTCCGAAAGACTCCGGAGAGCTTAGGGAGCTTGGCATTGAACCCATAGATCTTGTGTATGTCACACTCTATCCTCTAGAAAGAACGATTTCCAGTTCATCTGCAACGCCAGACGATGTACTGGAGAAAACAGATATCGGCGGTCCTACTCTTTTACGCTCGGCGGCAAAAGGCCGCCGTTTGGCACTCTCGAATTCATCGCAAATAGATGAGCTCAAGAAATGGCTCGACGCAGGATCACCTGAGGGTGAGCGCGGGGCTCTTGTGTTACGTTTTGCCGCCGCCGCCGAGCGACGCGTCGCAGACTATGTCGCCGCGTCAGCCGCGTACTGGGAGAAAAAAATATAGAAACAAACAATGCCAAAGCACTTCTTTTTTGATCTTGATAACACGCTCACGCGCAGCAAATCGCTAATCCTGCCGGAACACGCCGCTATCCTACGAACGCTCATCTCACGGGCGGATGTCGTCGTCGTCTCCGGCCATCCGCAGAAAGATATCCGCGCGCACCTAAAAGACGTCGCCGGCTACTATGTGCTCGCTCAGAACGGAAACTTCGCGCAAACGCCCATAGGCGAAATGATGTGGGAGAACCGATTGTCTTCTGCGCAAGTCGAGGCTATCCATTCGTTCATCGAGAAGGCGCGTAAACATTTAGAATATACGGTCAAAGACGAGAACGACATCGTCGAGGATCGCGGTTGCCAGGTCGGGTTCAGCCTGATAGGTCATCACCTCAATCAAGATATCAAGGATGCGTTCGATCCCGATCATGCGAAGCGGAAGAAGCTTCTCGAGGACCTGAGCGATGACGTGGCGCGGCTAAGGAGCGACGCCAATATCGACATCCTCATCGCAGGCACTACAAATCTCGACATCTTTGAGAAAGGAAAGAACAAGGGCTACAATATAGGCCTCTTCATCAAGACCTTGGGGTGGAAAAAGGAAGATTGCATCTACCTCGGTGATGCGCTTTTCCCCGGTGGCAACGACGAGACCGTCATCGGTATCATACCGACGAAGGCTGTGGCCGATTACCGCGAGACCTATTCCTATCTTGAGAAAATTCTGCTATCCTCGTAATCTCATGACCCCCGCGCTCTCGATCAAGGATTTAAAAAAGACCTACAAATCCGGCGCAGTGGCACTGAAGGGAGTATCTCTCGAGGTCCCCGTCGGAGATTTCTTTGCGCTCCTTGGCCCTAACGGCGCCGGAAAGACGACCATTATCGGTATTGCAACAACGCTCGTGAATAAAACGAGTGGCTCCGTAAAAGTATTCGGCCACGATACTGAATTGGAGCCAGAGAAAGCGAAAGTGCATATCGGAGTCGTTCCTCAAGAGATAAATTTCAATCCGTTCGAAAAGTGCATTGATATCGTTTTGAACCAGGCCGGATACTATGGAATACCCCGGAAAGAGGCACTGCCTCGCGCTGAGGAACTTTTTAAAGCACTGGGCCTATCAGAAAAGAAAGACCAAACAGGATGGTCGCTTTCGGGTGGAATGAAGCGTCGGCTTTTGATAGCGCGCGCCCTTGTGCACAATCCCCGCTTTCTAATTCTGGATGAGCCGACGGCAGGGGTGGACGTGGAATTGCGTCGCAGTATGTGGGATTACTTGCGCACGTTAACAGGCGAAGGCGTCACAATCCTTCTTACGACCCACTACCTGGAAGAGGCGGAACAACTGTGCAAACATGTCGCTATCATAAATAAAGGTGAGATCGTTGCATCGGGTACGATGGAGAGTGTCTTAGCGATGCATGATGACAGCGCACCAACAAGTGGTTACGGTGGAGGTCGACTTGAGGAAGTTTTTTTGAAACTGACGAAAGAAAAATAGTATGTCGCCGGAACAAATGTGGATATCGTTCTATACCATCGTGCGGAAAGATGTTGTTCGCATCGTCCGCATTTGGCCGCAAACGTTCCTCCCCAGTGTTATTACGTCGGTCTTATATTTCCTCGTCTTCGGAACAGTCTTGGGAGATCGTATCGGCGCCATCGGTGAATACGACTACATCCAATTCGTCGTCCCAGGTCTCGTCATGCTCGGGGTAGTTACTAACGCATTTTCGAACACGGCGACCACATTTTTCCAAGCTAAGTTTTTCTCGCGCAATATCGACGAGATACTTGTATCCCCCACGCCTCCGTGGATATTGATCGCGGGATTTGTCTCCGGTGGCGTTATACGCGGCGTAGTCATTGGCATCTTAGTGCTTCTCGTATCACTCTTTTTTGCGCCACTTCCTCTCACGAGTCCTCTCGTTATCCTTCTCTTCCTCATACTATCAAGCCTCCTCTTCTCTCTCGCGGGACTCGTGAACGGTATTTATGCAAAGAACTTCGACGGCATAACCATCATACCGACATTTGTGCTGACACCTCTCGTATACCTCGGCGGTGTTTTTTATTCCGTGCAAACGCTCCCGGAAATATGGCAAAAACTCACGTACTTTGATCCGATTTTCTACCTTATCAACGGATTCCGGTGGGGTTTTATGGGCATATCGGATATTCCTGTCGCTACATGCATCGCGGTTCTCTTCGTCCTTATCTCTCTTCTCATCGCTCTCAACTGGTACTTTATTCGCACGGGCTTGGGCTTGAAGCAATAGCGGTATAATCTTCGCATGGGTGTCGAGGACGAGAGCAGCAAGGTCGTGAGGGGTCGCATCCCATGGAAGGGAGGAAAGGCTGTGGAAAAGTCTCGACAGCAGAACACTCCGAAGGAGGAGGGCACGTTCGACTTCTCCGAAATGAAGAAATACTTCGAAGCGGCGGAGAAACGTGCCGGAGAGATAGTTATCACCACTAGTGACTGCGACCTTTCACGGGCCGAAATGCTACGCGATAATCTCTTGCACGAACGTCAGCTTACAGATATCGCGGCCATCGTCATGGGGGCGTCGAAGGTGGACATCGAGTTCGATCCGGAGGGATATCACGCGGCCGCGCTTGCGGTCTTGATGAAGGCAAAGAGCCCCGACAATTTCGTCGATTAGATCACGTAGCAATCGCACGTATCCTTGATACACTCGACTCATTATGATGGGAACATTTGAGGGGGGCGACGAAGATAACGACAACAAAAAACCTTCAAACGTAATTCGCTTGAAGAATTATACTGACGATCCTACAGGTGCACCGCAATTTGCTTTGGACGCGCTGAATAATCTAAATAAGGAGATTGGGCTTGTTCCCGAACTTGGTATCAAACAGAGTGAGGTCGACGAAGAAATCGATCACTACTTGAAACTGGCAACGACGAATGGCATCAGTGTGCTTGAGGACGAGCTCGAGAAAATACAAATGACCGATGTTATCGTCAATCAAGAAAACAAGGAAGAGATTATCCAACGTGTTGGACTTACGACCGCCTACCTTCGACTTTCCGGTTACGACGTTTGATTCCCCATGGCGACCTCTTTCGCAAGCCCGAGATAATTCTCGGGTCGCAGCGCCTTGAGGCGTTTTTTTACTTCGGGAGGTACGGTGAGTTCGTCTACGAATCTCGCGAAGTCGTCGAGTGATACTTCCTTGCCGCGCGTTAATTCTTTCAACTTTTCATAGGGCACTTCTATTCCCTCGAGGCGGAGCACTGTCTGGAGCGCTTCCGCGAGGACTTCAGGATGCGCTTGAAGTTCCCGTAGCATCGCTTCTGCGTTAACGCGTATCTTCCCTAAACCACGCG
>CAYIJQ010000024.1:4076-7939 GCA_964363795.1 uncultured Candidatus Saccharibacteria bacterium | reverse complement strand
GCAAGCCCAACAGAGAGCTCCAATTCGCTCATAGTCGGTCTCCTTTTGCGACATAGAGTCCGCAATGGACAAAGAGTCGCGTTGCCAGCGGGCTCTCTCGTGTTTGAGAGTTTGCCATAGCAGACAAACGTCCGATTTTCAGGCGCTTGTTGCTGTGGCAAACGGTTATTTAAAGACCTTTTGCTAAATTGTACTATACCATTCTCTTGTCTAGTTTGTCAAACCCAAAATACTCCGCCCCGCCGCCATTCAATGTTGTATTCCCCCCGTGAAAAATCAGAAAGAATGGGACAGCGGCGGGCGAGGGTCGAGGGCGCGCGAGTACGCGCGTCCGAGAGAGAAACCACGGAATCGAATCGTGATGCGAAGTACCGCACTGGCACGCGCGCGGAGCGCGCGAATGATCGTCAGTCCGTGTTTTTGCTAAAGTAGGTTCGAGCGTGTTTTAATAGAGACTCCTCGTTCATTACATTCACTCGGAGCCGCCTCCCGGACTCGAACCGGGGACCTTCGCTTTACAAAAGCGTTGCTCTACCAACTGAGCTAAGGCGGCGAGTGAGGGCTCACAATGAGAGTCTTCAACTCTCATTGTATCCGAACGAAGCCGCCTTATGAGCCCTGCGATTTAGGCGGCGAGAGAGGAACAAAATGAGGATACTACAAATCCTCACTTTTTCCGAACGACGCCGCGTTATGAGCGAAGCGATTTAGGCGGCGAGTAATGAGCAAAATGAGAATATCAGATATTCGCATTTTCTCCGAACGATGCTGCAGTCTTGACTTTCTTCTTTCTGCTCCTGCGCGGAGCAATTATTCCTTCTTTAACCACACTTGAATGGGCCTCTATAGAGCCCGCAGTTCGCGTCGGAACATCATGAATAACCGTTTCCCGCGGAACGTCGCTGGATACCGATGCGACCACGTGCATTACCTCGGGACGAGGCCCTAGATTTCCTAGAGGGCGCAAATCGCCGAAACTTTTCTCTTCACGAGGTATGCGACTTTTCATCGAGAGTTCATCGACTTGTTTGAGAAATTCAGAACGGGGCGGTCGGCGCTCGAATCGGTGTTTGTGTGATACGAGATCCGCCAAATCATGCGAACGTTCGCCGATCCAGTGCGCGAGATGTCCAAATGTTAGCGCCGCCATGTGCACACCGATACGGAGAATGTAAAAAATGTACGGAGGCAGTTTCTCAAAATCCCTTGTACTCGCAAGAAGGAAACTTTTTATTCGGAGCGCCAGTTCGTCAGCTTTGTGACGCACTTCAGGAAATAAAAAGCGCCCATTATTGCGTTCCCATCGCTTAAGCGTGAAAAGCGCGACTATGCAAACACCTGCAAGAAAAAATACAACGCCAGCGAACATCATATTTGCTACTTTACAGAGAGACGCTCAAAACGCGCCAATTCGACACGCTCGCCAAATTTCTGCACTGCCGAGTCCAGAAGGGTTCGGACAGTAACACTCGGATCTTTGACGAATGGCTGGTCTAGTATCACTTTTTCGCTTATATACGCATTGAGTTTTCCTTCCACCGCTTTTTTCCGCGCAACTTCGGGTACAACAGCTGCCTCTTTCTCAAATACTTCCCGAGCTGCTTTTAGGTCCTCGTCTTTCACATCCTCGCGCGTGAGGAATCGAGGATTCATGGCCGCAACGTGCATCGCTACATCGTAGGCTAACTTCTTAAACTCGTCGCTTTTCGCGACGAAATCTGTCTCACACAAGAGAACGACGGTCCCTACCACTGAACCCCCGGCGTGAGTGTAGGCTGCGACGATGCCAGCCCCAAGTTCACGGTCTTTCTTTTTGCTCGCAATAGCAGCGCTTTGTTTTCGAAGGATTATTTTTGCCTTCTCGATATCACCGCCTGCTTCTTCGAGCGCTTTTTTGCACTGCATGATCGCCACCCCTGTGGCATCGCGCAATTCTTTTACCATGTCTGTCGAAATTGCCATACTAAAACACGTACATAATCGCTAAGTATATCGTACTCTTGAGAACCGAGAAACTGTCCTACGCACTCGCAGGAACTTTCTTACCTGACAAGCACGCGTCTGACAGTTTTTCACACACGAGTCGCACACTTCGAACGGATGTGTCGTTTGCGGGGATCGGATACTGTATGAGAGCGAAGTCGCAATCCGAGCTCGCGAGCCCAATGATGGGAATGCCGAGCTGATTTGCTTCTCTGACCGCTGTGTCTTCGTGGCGAGTATCGACAATAAAGAGCGCTCCCGGCAGGTCTTTCATCGTTGAGAGGCCGCCGAAGCGAGCGAGGAGTTCTTCTATCTCGCGGTCTATAAGAAGGCGTTCGCGCTTTGTGTATTTCTCAAGTTCCCCTGACTCTCGCTCTTCCGTGAGTTTTTGGAGACGATCAATGCGCTTACGGATGTTTTTAAAGTTCGTCAAAGTACCTCCTATCCAACGTCCTGCTACGTAGGGCATGCCCGCTTTCTGCGCTGAAGACTTGATGACCTCCGCTACTTCGTGTTTACCGCCTACAAAGAGTACTTGCTTCCCGCTTGCTGAAGAAGTGCTGACGAATTCTGCGGCTGCTTCAAGGCGTTTCTGTGTCTCTTCCAAATCGAAAATATCGGTACGGTCTTTCGTGCCAAAAAGATATCGCGAGGCGCTCGGGTGGCGACGCGCACGGGCATACCCAAAGTGCGCTCCCGCGTCATAAAGCGTCTGAATATCTATCGTTGTTGCGGTCATGTTCCGGAGATACTAGCAGAGCGGAAGGCAAAAATCAATTCGTTACACCTGCGCCTCCAACTCCCCTTTTCGGAGAATTTCCAATATCGGACCTATGCCCCCGGCCATGATCTTAGGGATGTTCGACCATGACTCTTTAACGCGATGATCTGTCACGCGATCCTGCGGAAAATTGTACGTGCGTATTTTCTCGGAACGATCACCGGTACCGACTTGAATGCTCCGCTCGGCAGAACGCACACGCGCCTCTTCCTCATCCTTAGCCTGCTGGAGGCGGCTTGCGAGAAGTTTCATCGCTTTTTCGCGATTCTGTTGCTGGCTGCGCTCGGACGTACATTTCACTTCGATACCAGTCGGCTTGTGGACGAGCCGGACTGCTGTTTCCACTTTGTTCACATTCTGACCACCAGCGCCACCAGAGCGAGCGAACGACATCTCAATATCCATTGGATTTATCTCCATCTTTGTGCGCTTGTAAATGGGAAGTATCGCAACTGACGCAGTCGACGTGTGGATACGCCCAGCTTTTTCGGTCGCGGGCACTCGCTGAACGCGGTGGACACCGGTCTCGTATTGCAATTCGCGGTAACAATCTTCCCCCTTAATCTCGAACTGTGCTTCCTTGTAGCCGCCTACGCTCCCGCGTGACTCTTCGGATGATTTCCATGACCACCCTCGCGTTTCCGCATAGCGGAGATACATATTCGCAAGCTCTTCCGCGAAAAGAGTTGCCTCTTCTCCTCCAACCCCCGCGCGTACTTCGAGAATCAGTTCGTTTGGCCATTCGCGTTCGTTCGGTGAACCGACAATAGATTCTATCTGCTTCATGAGCGTATCTTTCTGCTCTTCTACTTCCCTGAGCTCTTTCTCGGCCAACTCACGCATGGAAGAATCTACTTCCATAAGCTCTGTTGCGTCACGCTCCGCTTGCGAGAGGCGCTTCCATTCGGTGACAAGGTACGAGACACGCCTATCATCGACATAGTCTTCTGGATCAATGTGCGTATTCATGGTTATACAGTGTACCGTTTGTAATCAACAGCCGCACGCCTCGCAAGAAGCGAGGCGTGCGGCATCAAAGACGTTACTTCTTTGTTTTCTTCGCCCCCTTCGCCGTTTTCTTGGCAGCACGAGACTTGAA
>CAYIJQ010000024.1:0-3976 GCA_964363795.1 uncultured Candidatus Saccharibacteria bacterium | reverse complement strand
ACTTCTTTGTTTTCTTCGCCCCCTTCGCCGTTTTCTTGGCAGCACGAGACTTGAACTTTTCGACACGGCCCGCAGTATCAATGGTCTTTGCAGTCCCTGTGTAGAAGGGATGCGAGGCGCTCGAAATCTCCACCCTAAAAACAGGGTACGTCTTCCCATCCTCCCATTTGTCGGTCTTTGTCGATGCTACCGTCGAAGATATCAAAAAACGCTTGCCTGACGTTGCATCATCAAAAATGACCGGGCGGTATTCCTTCGGGTGTATGTCCTTTTTCATGTCCGCGTACTATACAAAAAATCTGTCTAAAAGCAAAGCTTTCTTAAAGTGATGGAGGGCGGGGATGTTCAGTCCTCGCCCTCGTCGGCAAGTTGAAGAAGGGCTGTTTCGAGCGTGTGGGTTGCGAGAGACTAGCGAGCGCGACGGGTATTGTTATGCGTTCTCAACAGCTACTCCCTTCCAGTGGCGAGCGAAGAAATGTCATGTTGTGAGGGTCTCGCGCAGGGCGACGGCCCGAGCGTGAGCGCTCGGCCAGCAGGCCGAGACAGCGACCCGAGCAGCATGACATTTCAGAGCGTTCACTATTTCCCCTCCAAAATATCAATATCCTTCTGATACTGGTCAGCGAATGCCATCACGTCGTCACCATAGAACGCGTACGCAGATTTGGTCGCATTTTTCCATCCCGCAAAATACCGCAGCGCCGCTAGACGCTCTGCTTCATGCGTCCCTTTATCCGCCCCGTTATCACCCATAAGAAGTGCAGAAGCAAAAATTGCGGTGCGCGCGGTCCACGGGTTAGGAGGATTCTCTCCCGAAATACGCGCGATCCGATCCTTGTACAAGACCCACGTCGAAGGAATGAATTGCGCTGGGCCCATAGCTCCTCCCCACCCGTAACTTGGCTTTCTAGAGACCGGCATCGCGTCCGGGTCTAATCCGAGCTCTTTCATAAGTTCGGCAAAGATGGGTTGATCGCGCGTGGGATGCATATCAACTTTCCATTTTCCTGTGCCGACGTTCTCTCCAAGATTCGATTCCTCACGCAAGATACCCAAGATAACTGCCGGCCTTACACCCGTCGTCGCAGACGCCTCCTTCGCGTACTGGTACGCAACACCGAACGATATCGCATTCGAATCACGAAGGTCGAAGAGAGCTGTGCGGATAACTGCAGCCTGTTTCTCGCGTTCCGCGATAAGCTGCTGATACGTTTTCTCTTCTCCCTTCGTCACTGTAAGGATTTGCTGTTTCTCACGCTCTTTCGCCTCTATTGCCTGCCTTTGTAGAACTTGGATGCGACGCAGTTGCTCCTCGTCACCCCGCTGCTCTTCAAGTGCTTGTTTGCGAGCCGAAAGATCAGAACGGTACATTGCTATTTCATCGAAAGACGCGTCGAGCGCGCGTTGGATGGTTTGGAAATCATCCAGGTCCCTAAGAAGGTCTGTAAGCGAACCAGAAAGAATAAGCTCGGTGAGCGATGTATCGTCTATCTCGCGAGTGCGACGGAGAATCTGTTGGAGCGACGCAGAGCTCCGAGCAACTTTTTTATCCAACTCTGTTATTGTTGTCTGCTTGTCGCCGATATCATCGCGGATCTTTGAAATCGTTATGTCGCGATGTTTGATCTGCTGTTGCGCGATGGCTATCTCATTATCGAGAATGGCGATATCACGTTCAAGAGTCGTGCGCTCCTTTTGCTTCTCAGACAAAACACCGCGTTTCTGAGAGATATCTTGCTCTATAGTCGCGAGCTCTTGCTCCAGACGAGCGCGCCTCTCTTCCATTGTTTCTGCGAACGATAGCGCGGGCACAAGAAATATTGAGAGATATAAAAGAACACACAATACAAAAAAGGCGCGTTCGCTACGTTCCAGCGTATACATCTGAAAAATTATACCCTGCGAGATGACTCGCTCAAAACAATTTTTTGAGGACAGGGGTTGGTGCCGAAATACGAATTCCGGTAAAGAACCCTTTAATCTATCCCATGGGGTATTTCAGACACGTGCTGATGTCGCTCACTACCTCCACGAAAAAACGTTGTTTTACTTGCCCTCGGGTTTCTTTTTCTCATCTCCCGGTGCGGCTGCGACTGCTTCTTCCGGTTTCGCTTCAGCGCCCACAATGACAGTTTCAGGAGGCGGCGTAATTTCTACGGCTTCTTCTTTGAACTCCTTGACCGAAACAACAATCTCACCAGCGTTGGTAATAAGTGAAGCGCTTGCAGGCAACTGAATGCGAGATGCTGTGATGTGGTCACCGATATTTACAAGAGTCGAGAGGTCGATAGAAAGGCTGCGCGGGAGGTCTTGAGGCGCGACTTCGATTTCCACTTCATGCAACGTCTTTACAACGATGTACCCGGCCTTCTCTGCAGGAGCTTGGCCCCTGAACTCAAGAGGTACTTTCAGTGTTATCTTCTTTCCTTTCTCAAGAACATAGAAATCAACGTGCTGAAGTTTGCCTGTTACAGGATGAAATTGTACATCATGGATAAGCGCATCCTTTTCTTCCCCGACACCCACGAGCCTCACGATAGTCGTCTCACCTGCTTCCCGCCAAAGTCGCTCAAGTTTCAGAGAATCAATAGAGATGGGTGTTGACCTCTCCTTTGGACCATAAAATACGGCAGGAACAGTGCCACGCCTCCGGAGCATCTCCGGAGATTCCTTAGCGTCACGCGGCTGCACTTCCAGCGTTATCATGCGCGGCAGTATACGGATTTCTCCCCAATATGCAAGATTATCCGTGCCCCTACACCAACATTGGCATTGCTTTTTATATCATCTTTCGACTGAAACTGACGAAGGGATAATCTTATATGCAATGGTGTCCCGTACACGAGAAACTCACACAGATATTATGCCAATGTTGGTGTCCGGGCGTGATAAAATGGACGTATGAAGTACGACTTTGTCTCCTTTGGCGACATCACGACAGACGCCTTCATCAAGCTGAAAGACGCGCGGGTTAACTGCGATATTCAGAATGAGAACTGCATGTTGTGCGTTAAATTCGGACAGAAGATACCGTTCGAGTCTGTCACAGAAGTGCGTGCGGTAGGAAACGGGCCGAATGCTGCGGTGTCTGTGCATCGTTTGGGACTTGCGAGTGCGCCAGTCACGGATATCGGCGATGATCGCAACGGTTCAGATTGTGTCGAAACGTTAAAGAAAGAGGGTATCTCCACGGAATTCGTCCGTGTACACCCCGGGAAAAAAACGAACTATCACTACGTTCTTCAATATGAGGCCGAGCGCACTATCCTCATCAAGCATGAAGAATTTGACTACCAGATGCCGACATTTGCGGAACCGCCGAAATGGTTCTACATTACTTCGCTTCCTGTGCACTCGCTCGACTACCAGCTTGCGATCGCGGCATATGCGAAGAAACATGGGACTAAACTTGCGTTCCAGCCTGGCACCTATCAGTTGAAACTCGGCAAGGAAAAGCTTGCTTCGGTATACCAAACTTCGGAGATCTTTTTCTGCAATAAAGAAGAGTCGCAACAGATCCTTAGCACTGATGAACATGACATGAAAAAATTACTCGCAGGCATTAAGGCGCTCGGCCCAAAGATCGTAGTTATAACCGACGGCCCTAAGGGCTCTTCGCTCATGGACGAGACAGGCGCATGGCAGGCACCTATGTACCCTGACCCTGCACCGCCAAAAAATCGAACGGGAGCGGGAGATGCGACCGCCTCAACCACCGTCGCCTATATCATCAAAGGTCTTGAACCAAAAGAAGCACTCTTGCGCGGCCTCATCAACGCAGCTTCGGTCGTGCAAGGTATCGGAGCGCAAGCTTGCCTTCTAACTGCGTCTCAAATAGATGAGTGGTACGCGAAACGACCGACGGATTTCAAGGCAACGGCTATTTAGACTTCCGAGCGACTACTTTTTTTACTGCGGCAGTGATATGGGAAACACCCATACCGTAGTGCTCTATCAATTCCTTGGGCTCTCCCGA
>CAYIJQ010000023.1:4152-8110 GCA_964363795.1 uncultured Candidatus Saccharibacteria bacterium | reverse complement strand
CAGGGTCGCGAGAGATAACGCGCTCGTACGCAGAGAAGTTTTATTACAATGGGCGCCAGCAGATGTCGGATGAAGAAATTATCCGGTATGTGCAAGGGTCGTATGCATACGTGTTGAAGATTTTCGATGAATTTAAGCCGGATGCTGTAGTCGCGCCACTTCTCGCTGAGCCATCGCATATGATGATATACCACATGGCTCGCATGCGCGGCGTTCGAACGCTGTGCGCGGTCGACTCAAGAGTGAACGGCGTGTGGATACTCTCGGAGAGCCCGTATGAGGATAAGGGTGCATTTCATGAGCGCGTGGATGCATTGAATGCAGGCACTATAAGCGAGAATGCACAGCGAGCGGAGAAATACATCACGGAATTTCATAAGAAGTTCAAGGTCCCAGATTATTTAGTGCGGCGTTGGGAAAAGCCGCCGTTCTTCAAGCGAGTGCGGATGGAGCTCGCCCCTCTTCGGCGCATATGGGAGTGGTATACGCGACCCTCTACTGATTGCATTGCAACTCTAGGCCCCTCACTCGACTGCCGTCCTCCGCGCATTATTTTGCGCGATTACTTCACCAAGAAACTATGGTCGCGCGCTGCCAGAAGTTTCCCGTACTATCCGCTCAAGAGCGTGGGGCGATACATATACTATCCACTGCAGGCTGAGCCAGAAGTTACACTCGATGTATTTGCGTTGTATTTTAAAAATCAGCGAGAGCTCGCGCGCATAATTGCTCTATCTCTGCCAGCAGATTATACACTCGTCGTAAAAGATCATCCTGACATGTTCGGTCTTAGATCGCCAGAGTATTTAAAGGATTTGTCTGGGACGCCGAATATAAAACTTATTGATTACCGGATTCCGAGCGAAACCGTTCTCAAAGGTGCGTCACTCGTTGTTGCGCCAAATTCGACCGCAATGGTGGAAGCGGCGATGTATCACATTCCTGTAATCCAATTCGGAGAGGAAGGGATAATTTTGAAATTACCGAATGTGTTGAAACACACTGACCCAACGACGCTTGCGGCATGTATCGGTGAGCGATTGCAGGAAAATCTCAAAACTCCGGAGTACGAGCAGCGGCTTAAGAATTTTGTTGCAGCGGCGTACGACACGGGTTTTGAGCTCGATTATATAAGTGCGTGGGAAGACGCGAAAGAAAATGAACGGGAGAAAATATGGGACATGTATCGCGCGGGACTCGAACGAATCCTTTGAGTCGGGTGCGTGACCGAGACCCGAGCTCTTAGTGCATTTGCTGGCGCACTTTCTTCAGATCGGCAGACACCATCATGCGCACTAGCTGTTTGAATGATGTGCGCGGCTTCCATTTCAGATCTTTGCGCGCGCTTGAAGCGTCCCCTCGTAGATTGCGCACCTCCGAGGGACGAAAGAACTTCTTGTCCACTCTCACAACGGTTCTTCCCCTTGTGTCTTTGCCGACCTCGCGCACACCTCTGCCGCTCCAACGGATCGTCATGCCAAGTTCTTTCGCTACTGCTTCAACAAATTCGCGAACAGTGTGCGACTCGCTGGTCGCGATGACGTAATCTTTCGGTGTTTTTTGTTGAAGCATGAGGTGCATTGCCCGTACAGAGTCTCCCGCAAAACCCCAGTCACGTTTGGCTTCAAGATTGCCTAGCGCAAAACTCTTCTGAAGTCCGAGCTTTATGTGCGCGAGAGAAAGTGTAGTTTTCCGCGTGACGAAGTGTTCCCCGCGTCGCGGAGATTCGTGGTTGAAAAGAATACCCGAACAAATGAATATCTTGTGCTTCGTGCGGTATCCTTTCACGAGTTCTCGGTATGCCTTTAGTTTCGATTTTCCATAGGGAGAAACAGGCATGAAAGCGGAGTGTTCGTTCTGTGGAGGCGGTGTATTACCGAACATCTCGCTTGTTGAGGCGTGGTATATTCGGACCTTTGGAAATAGACGCATCGCTTCGCGAATGAGCCGTTTTGCGCCTGTATAGTTCACCTCCCAGGTCTCTTCGGGGCACAGGAATGAGATACCGACGTCGGATTGTGCCGCAAGATTGTATATCTCATCCGGTCTAGCTTCCTTGAGTGCACGTGCGATCGCCGCGCTGTCGCGTAAATTGCCATAGAGCAAGTGCAGGTGCGACGAACGAACGATTGTTTTGAGGCGCATCAGAGGGTCGAGACTCGTTCGCCGCATGATGCCCCATACGTCATAGTTAAGCGAGATCAGATACTCGGCCAAGTATGAGCCATCCTGACCGGTAATGCCCGTTATGAGCGCTCGCTTCCTCGGTTTTTTCACCCCGTTAGAAGTAGGGCGCGGAGATCAAAGCTCCTTCGCACCCAACTCGATTAAAATCTTTATAAATATCGACCTGCATATTATTTTTGGATTCTCGTCGTCCGCAACTTCTAACGGGGTTCATAATTCGAAGATTCTATCCTGCTACAGCGCGACTCGCAATCAAAGCTCGCGGTACAAAGAATCGTTGCCGTCCTTGACGATAACGATATCGCCGCTTTTATAATTACTTTTACCGCTGACGATGTCTGCGACAGTGCGGGCGACGGCTTCCGGCGATTGGGAGAGTGCCGCGTCGCTCGCTATTTTCTTGCGCATGGCGGTGTTCGTCGGCCCTGGACAGATGGTGATGCAAGTCAATGTGGGACGATTTTTCGCAAGTGCCTGAGCGAATGCATTGACAGCAGCCTTTGACGCAGAATATGTGGCGTAACGGCCATTGGGAGAAAGAGCCGCAGTCGAGGAGATGAAAATAATCCCTGCGCCGATACGCGGCAGAAGCATTTGAGTTAGGTAGATGATGGACAATGTATTGATGTCGAATGTGGACACGATGCTTTCGCGAGATTGTTTCGTAATGTCGGTTTCAGCAGCAATGAATCCGTGTGCGTATATCACCCAATCAATTTTGCTCTCCTGTGTGACGTTCTTGGCGAAGAGCTCGATGTCTTCGTAGGAAGACATATCAGCGTCGTTCCGGTTTGTCCGAGTGACATGGCAGTCTCTTTTTTGCAGTGCCTCGACTATCGCGGAGCCAATACCGCCGGACGCACCGGTCACCAGTATTTCGCGCGAGTGTGTTGGCGCTTTCATACGCGATAATCGCATAACTCGTGTGTCCCTGCTATGATACTACGGATATGAAAAAAGCCGCCTCAGTGGCGTCGCGCAGTTTCGGCCGCCCGTCGCGGAGCTGCCTTATGTGCACGTCAGGAGAGCGAGAACTTGTTCTCGACCTTGGCCATCAACCTCACTCAGATTCATTTCCGACGAAAGAGGGGCTTGACGATGTGGAGGTACGATATCCTCTACGTCTTGTTTCGTGCACGTCGTGCGGACTTCTGCAGATAGATTATCTCGTCAACCCGTCTATCCTCTATCAACAGGATTACCTGTATGTATCCTCTACCACGGCGACGGGAAGAAAACACTATCGAGATATGGCGAACGACCTCTGTCGGCGTTTTGTCTTTCCCCGCGGCTCGCTTGCGGTTGATATCGGGAGCAATGTCGGCGTGCTTCTCGGCGCGTTTAAGGAGAACGGCATGAAGGTTCTAGGTATTGACCCTGCTCCAATCGTCAGCGCGCAAGCAGTTGCAAGCGGTATAGAAACGGTCGTCGACTTCTTCTCTTCGCGCATTTCCGCTCGGATCAAGAAGCGCTTCGGTTCCGCCGCTGTTATCACTGGTACGAACGTTTTTGCGCACCTGCATGAACTAAATGATGCGGTGAATGGGATGAAAAAGCTTTTGGCTAAAGACGGAGTTATCGTCATCGAAGCCCCACACGCACTCACGATGATAGAGAATCTCGAATACGATACCATCTATCACCAGCATGTAAGCTATCTTTCTGCGCGGCCCATGAAAGCATATTTTGCCCGGATGGGGCTCGAGCTCTTCGATGTGGAGGCGTTGCCGATTCACGGTGGGAGTTTGCGCTACTTCATCAGCTTTCCGGG
>CAYIJQ010000023.1:0-4052 GCA_964363795.1 uncultured Candidatus Saccharibacteria bacterium | reverse complement strand
GCAACTGAGCGTAATCCGCTTAAGATTGGCCGCTATACGCCAGGGACGCACCTCCCCATTTTTGCCGATGAGCATATTTTGTCGGACAAGCCCGATTATGCTTTAATTCTCGCATGGAACTTTGCCGAGGAAATTATGCGCAACATGTCGGCCTTTAAGCAGATGGGAGGAAAGTTTATCCTGCCAATTCCCAAGCCGACGATTATCTGATGTATGGGCTCACCCGTAGAAGGAGTGAAGAATACAGTGCTAGTGCCGGTTTTCAGCGATGCGCGCGGGGATATATTTGATATTGCGGAAGGTACTGTTGGTCACATCGGAATGGTGACCTTCGTGAAGGGCGCTATTCGCGGCAAACACTATCACAAAGAGTCTACCCAGTATTCGTACGTTATCTCCGGGGTGCTCAAATTCACGGTCTCGGACATTGACGGCTCCAACTCGCGCGAGTACATGCTTGAGAAAGGGGCATTCTCGACCATCCCGCCTCGTGTCATACACACATACGAGGCGCTCTCGGACGCGGTGATGCTTGATCTTACAACGCTCGCGCGCACGGATGATGGCTACGAAAAGGACACTGTGCGTATCAGCTAGCGTGTATGGGTAAAAAAAGCATTGCCATTGTGACTCCTTATGGAGCGGAGCCTCGATATGACAACTATCCCGAGTTCATTCTTGCGGAGGGTCTTGTTGAGCGCGGATGGGGGGTGAAGATGTATACGTACGCACTCCGCGGCATTCCAACGTATCGCACGGATCTTGTCTACAAGGGTATTACGGTCGCGCGTTGCAGGCAACGCTTCGGTATCTCGCCAAAGCTTTTTCTTTATCTCCTGTACTCACGTCCGGATGTTGTGTTGTGTTACCACCCGAAGAATTTTTTGAGCTATACAGCACTGCTTGCCGCGAGAGTTATCGGAGCGCGTTTTATCGTTGAAGTAACTGGCATTTTGCACGACCCTTATATCGTCGATGATGTGGACGATCCTGAAGCCACACTCAAGAAAAATCCGCACCTCATAACGGGCATTGCGGGATTCGTAAAAGATGTATTCAAGGGAGGTGTGCGACGTTCGTGGAACAATTACGTTCTCCACTCGCCCACTGGGAATGCCGATCGCATCATAGCCATTAATGAACAGGAGAAGAAATACGTGCTTGAATTCTATGGACGCAGTGCCGAGCGTATTTACTGTGCAACCCCGCGAGCACGAGATGAGGGGGAGATGCGGCCGCATGTCGGCACCATTCCTGATGATTTTTTATTTTTCATCGGCCAGATAAAGCGGCGCAAGGGGTGGGACACGGCGATAGAAGGTATTGCAGTGCTCCGGAGCGCGGGACACTCCGCACATCTGGTCTTTGTGACGCCGCAGAAGGATCTCGCCGTACCGATTGCGTATGCGCGAGAGAGGGGCGTTCTAAACGACATCACATTTCTTTCCGCGGTTTCGAACGAGGAGCGGCAGTGGCTCTACCGGCACGCACGCGCTGTTCTCGTTCCGAGCACCTATGAAGGGTTCGGACTTCCGGTGTTCGAAGCTTTTCTAGCCGGAGCGCCCGTGTGTGCGAGCGATATTCCAGTGTTCCGCGAATTTCTAACGAATAGAGAGAACGCGATACTGTTTAAAATGGGGAGCAGCGAGGCGCTTGCCCGCGCTGTAATCGAACTCGATAGCGATCCCGCGCTCCGGGAGCACCTTATAGAAAACGGAAGGGAGACGGCACAGCGCTTCAGTTACGGGCGCATGGTCGAAGAGCACATCAGAGTTTTCTCTTGAGAGCGGTGGCGCTGTTTACTTACTTGCGTAAATATTCACAGACCCCGTGTTGTCGAGATAGTCGCGCGCGCGGGCAAGAACCCCAGGCTCAAGGGGAAGTAATCCCTCGTCTGTTATAACAGAGAGCGAGAACCCCTTATGCACGAGCATTGATAAAAGCATCTCAGGGTCATGCGTGCCCTGAATAAGTGCATCCGGTTTCCACTCCAGGATGACGGAAAGCGTCTTTTGCTTCAACACGTGCTGCATTCCCTCGAGTGCCGCCCATTCGCCGCCCTCGACATCCATCTTGATAACGTCTATATGCGTGATCCGGCGGGCTTCGACAAAGGCGTCAAGAGTTGTCGCCGGAACAGTGAATTCCAAAGTGTTAGGTTGCGGAATGGTGCTGTGGCATCCCGTGCTCCCGTGTACGTGGTAGAACAATACGTTCCCGACATTCGAAGTGATCGCTTCGGGTCTGACACTGACGAAGGAGTAACGTCTGACGTTTTTCTCGAGCAACAATCTGTTGTCAGGGTCGGGCTCAAAGGCATACACGTGCCCGCGGTGCCCGACGAGTTTAGCGGCAATGCGTGAGAAATAACCGATATGTGCGCCGATATCTACGACCGTCATATCTGGCTTGATGATGTTCTTGAATAAGCGCGTTGTCTCTCTCTCGTAGCGCTCGAGAAGCATTTCAAGCTTCCATCGCCAGCCGAACTTCGCAGGAAAAGAAAAGCCGCGAACGCGTGAAAAGATGTTTACGACATATTCAACAAGCATTTTTGCGGCACTGCGCATACCAAGCATCTTACTACGAGGCCGTATGTAAGCATCTCTGGCGCGGAGGTGCAGTAATGGTATGCTCCCTTTTATGAAAGTGCGGGAGGGCTCTAAGAGAGCGGAGAGGGTCAAATGGGTCGCGGTTTCAGGCGGCTTCGACCCGCTGCATATCGGACATGTGCGCATGTTCGAGGCAGCAAGAAAACTTGGCGATAAACTCGTTGTTATCCTCAATAATGATAATTGGCTTCGTGCAAAAAAAGGGTTTGTCTTCATGCCACAAAAAGAACGCGCCGAACTCTTGAGAATCCTTCTGTGCGTCGATAAAGTGGTCATTACCGACCACAAGAAGGGCGATGACGACCACAGCGTCTCGCGCTCGCTCGCAAAACTCAAACCCGCAATCTTCGCGAACGGCGGCGACCGATTCAAGAAGAATATTCCAGAAGTCGCCGCATGCAAACGGCTAGGCATCAAAATGGTATTCAATGTGGGGCGCGGGGGGAAAGTACAGTCATCTTCGTGGATGATACGCGATGTCAGTCGGAATTTTTTGCGCTCTGTACGGCCGTGGGGTGAGTTTTATGGATGGGATACGGGTAAAAATTGGTACGTCAAAACTATGTACGTTAAGCCCAAGAAACGCCTGAGCCTCCAGTACCACCATCATCGCTCCGAACGGTGGATATTGGTGCAAGGCGACCTAACGGCGGTCATCGTCAAAGACGGCACTCGAATCGAGCATCCGCTCAAGGTCGGAGAAACTTTCCTTGTCCATAAAGGCACGATACATCGCCTGATGTCGAAGGGAGGTGGCACGGTCGTCGAGGTTGCCATCGGCAGTACCTTCAACGAGGATGACATCGTTCGCCTTGAAGACGATCACGGGAGGACACACAAGAAAACGTGATACGGTAATGTGATGCCTCAAACCCCCGGCATTCCAGAGACGTACATGCGCATTATACGCTTCGTAATTTCCGGCGGGCTTGCAACGGGAGTGAACTTGTTTTCGTTGTACCTTTTGTTGCACATCATAGGGATGTGGTATCTCACGTCCTCTATCATCGCTTTTTTTGTGGGATTTATTGTTAGCTTTACGCTCCAGAAATTTTGGACGTTCAAGGACCATCGCAAAGACATTATAGGCCGGCAACTGGTCATATATCTAGCTATCGTGCTCGTGAATCTCATACTCAACACTGCCCTCGTGTACATCTTCGTTGAATACGGCGAGCTGTGGCCCCTCATTGCGCAAGCGCTCGCGGCTCTCATCATCGCGTTTGAGGGATATTTCGCGTACAAATATTTTGTATTTAATGAAATCCAACCCTCTATTGACGAACAGGTCGTTTGAGAAGAATATACTTCTGTGAATACTCGGGGATCATCATACAAGAGTCGTTCCAACATCCCCGTCGTCATTTTGTGCGGCGGGCGGGGGACGCGCCTCAAGGAGGAGACAGAATTCATTCCAAAGCCGATGGTGCGCATCGGCGA